>CAJXNA010000190.1 GCA_913056415.1 uncultured Chloroflexota bacterium
AAGCAGCCGCTAGAAGGGTTCGTAGCCGCAAGGCTCCAATTCGAAGCCGGTTCATGCGCTCTCGCGACGATGCCATCGCGCCCCTCGCCAGTATGCTCAGGGGTGGACGCGGGGGTGAGGTGCGTCTCAAGCTGTACCTCAGCGCCATATGGATGGCAGGAAACCCTCCATATGACGTTACATTCCCGGCTCGCGCCTGGGCAGAACTGCTGGGCCTAACTGACCCCAACAACAACGGTTCCAGGCGGATAGCAGACGCTATGACGTGGCTCGATGCGAATAGCTTTATCAAAGTCGAAAGGGTTCCCGGTCAGCCCTCGAAACTCGTTGTCCTGGATGATGGAGGCCGGGGCTCCGACTACCGGCCGCCTTGGAGCGCCAAAGATCGCTACGTACAACTGCCCCCCGAACTGTGGACCAAGGGCTGGATGGCAGTACTCAAGGCCCGCGCCCTGGCGCTGCTGCTTATCCTCCTCGATCAGCGGGATTCTCGGGACCCGGCACGGAGGATATGGCTATCACCGCGCATAGCCGGGGAACTCTACGATCTGTCCCCAGACACTTGGACGAAGGGGACAGCGGAGCTTGAGGACTATGGCGTGATTGATGTCGCTCGTCGACCAGTCCGCGAGGACTTCGGCTGGACGAGGGTGAGAAAGACCTACTCTCTCGACCTTACCCGGCTTGAAGCCGCCCCTGACGCTTCGCTAGATCTCCGGCTGGGCGCGTTCGCAGAAAAGACCTAGTCGGTCATTCCCACTCGATGGTACCCGGTGGCTTCGAAGTTATATCGTAAACGACGCGGTTGACGGCGGGGACCTCGTTGACGATGCGGTTGGCGATGCGGGCGAGGAGGTCGTAGGGGAGGCGGGCCCAGTCGGCGGTCATGGCGTCCTCGGCGGTGACGGCGCGGAGGGCGACGACGTGGCCGTAGGTGCGGAAGTCGCCCATGACGCCCACGGACTTTGTGTCGGTGAGGACGGCGAACGCCTGCCAGAGGTCGTTGTAGAGCGCCGCTTTCTTCACCTCGTTCATCACGATCCAGTCGCTGGCGCGTAGCGTCTCCAGCTTTTCGCGCGTCACGTCGCCGATGATGCGGATGGCGAGGCCGGGTCCGGGGAAGGGCTGACGGAACACCATCTCCTCGGGCAGGCCGAGGGCGAGGCCGACCCGGCGCACCTCGTCCTTGAACAGGTAGCGCAGCGGCTCGATGAGGGTGAACGTCATCTCCTTGGGGAGGCCGCCGACGTTGTGGTGGGTCTTGATCTTGACGGCGGCGTTGGTGGTTCCGCCTGAGGAGGAGAGGCTGCCGCCGCTCTCGATGACGTCCGGGTAGGTGGTGCCCTGGGCGATGAAGTCCGTGCGGCCTAGCCGGTCGGCCTCATCCTCGAACACGCGGATGAACGTCTCGCCGACGATGCGGCGCTTCTCCTCGGGGTCGGTGACACCGGCCAGGAGGTCGAGGAAGCGGTCGCTGGCGTCAACGTAGACGAGGTTGATGTTGAGGTGGCGGTGGAAGGTGTACTGGACGCGTTCCGGCTCCTCGCGTCGGAGGAGGCCGTTGTTGACGAAGATGCAGACGAGCTGGTCGCCGACGGCGCGGTGGACGAGGGCGGCGGTGACGGCGGAGTCGACGCCGCCGGAGAGGGCGCAGAGGACGCGGCCTTCGCCCACCTGGTTGCGGATGTGGAGGATGGAGTCGGTGATGAAGTTGCCGGGGGTCCAATCTCCCTTGCAGCCGCAGAGGCGGAGGAGGAAGTTCTGGATGAGCGCTTTGCCCTGGGGGGTGTGGACGACCTCCGGGTGGAACTGGAGGCCGATGATGCCGGCGTCGTTGCCCATGGCGGCGACGGGGGAGTTCTCGGAGTGGGCGAGGGAGCGGAAGCCGGGTGGCAGCTCGACGACGCGGTCGCCGTGGGACATCCAGACGGGCATGGAGGCGGGCATATCGGCGAAGACGTCTGTGGGGGAGTCGCCCTGGTGGATGACAGCGTGGCCGTACTCGCGCTCGCCGGAGGGGGCGACGCGGCCGCCGAGCTGGTGGGCGACGAGCTGCATACCGTAGCAGATGCCGAGGACGGGGAGGCCGGAGTCGAAGACGTAGGTGGGGGCCAGGGGGGCGCCTTCGTCGTAGACGGAGGCGGGGCCGCCGGAGAGGATGAAGCCGCGAGGGTTAAGCTTCTGGACCTGCTCCCAGGGGGTGTCGAAGGGGACGAGCTCGCAGTAGACGTGACAGTCGCGGACTCGGCGCGCGATCAGCATGCTATACTGTGAGCCGAAATCGAGGATGACGACCGTTTCCGGCTGGGCAGGGGCTGGTGGTTCGCCCTCGCGGGGCTGCTGACCTTCGCGCTCGCGGGCGATCTCCAGGTAGGTGGAGACCTCCAGGTCGTCGGAGGTGGGTATCCGCCTATCGGCGGACAGGCTACGATGAGTGGTATCGGGGGTGGCTTCGGTTTCGGCCACGGGGCAGGTTGCCCTCCCTTCGACAGGCTCTCCGAGCGGAGCATCGGAGTCCGCAATGCGGACAGGGCAGGCTCTTTTAGCGATGGTAGCATTCGTGACGATTCGGGGTCAATAGTCGAAGGTGAAGCGCGTAGGTGGTTTAGCGATTCCGGCGGAGGGAGCCGTTTAGCGTTGTGGTTAGGGCGTAAACGTATCTGTTTGACGCGCTTCGGCCAGCATGGGGCTTGGGTTTGAGCGAGGCGAGGATAGTCCCGGAAAGTGACGGTGCCAGCGGGGACGAGGCTGTGCGGGTGCTGCGGGACGGCGGGCTGGTCTGCTACCCGACTGATACCGTATACGGGATTGGGGCGGCGGCGAGCGATGACGCGGCCGTGCGCCGGCTATTCGCCGTGAAGGGACGGTCTCTGGACAAGCCGCTGCCGCTCCTTCTGGCGGACGTCTCGGACGCGGCCCGGGTGGCGGAGGTGACGCCGCTGGCGAAGGCGCTCGCGACTCGCTTCTGGCCGGGGGCGCTGACGATCGTGATGCGGAAGGCGGTCTCGTACCGGAGCCTGGCGCTGGCGGGTGGAGACACCGTGGCGTTGCGAGTGCCGGACCACGGACTCGTGCGCAGGATCGTGCGCGCCCTGGGCGAGCCGATCACCGGTACGAGCGCTAACCGCGCCGGTACGCGCGCGCCCATCTCGGCGGCGGAGGTGGCGTTCCAGATGGGGGAGATGGTGGAGCTGATCATCGATGGCGGGCAGTCTCGGACGAGGCTGGAGTCGACTGTGATTGACATAACACATGATAAACCCGAGATAGTCCGAGATGGCGCCGTCAGCAGGGGAGAGGTTGAGGAAGCGCTGGGCCGGGCGGTGAGAGCGAAGGCGTAAGGAGGTCTGCGGATGTCCATAGGAAGGATGATACGGAGGACGGCGCTGGGGCTGCTGGTGGCCGCCGGGGCGGTCTCGGCGGGGGCATATTACCTGCTGCGACGGCCCGTGCCCAAGGGGAAAGGCAGGCTGAAGCTGCAGGGGTTGAGGGCGGAGGTTGAGATCCTGCGCGACCGCTGGGGCATACCGCATATCTACGCGGGAAACCTGCACGACCTGTTCTTCGGCGTGGGGTACGCGCAGGCGCAGGACCGGCTGTGGCAGATGGAGTTCAACCGCCGCGCGAGTTCGGGGACGCTGGCGGAGGTGCTGGGGGAGGATGCGCTGGAGATCGATCGTCTGACCCGCAGGGTGGGGTTCCGGCGGGTGTCGGAGGCCGACTGGCAGCACGCGGAGGAGACGGAGAAGGCGGTGCTGGAGGCGTTCAGCGCCGGCGTCAACGCCTACATAGAGGGCAGCCGCATGCCGGTTGAGTTCGGCCTGCTGCGCTACCGGCCGAAGCCCTGGCATCCGGTTGACACGATGGCCTTTGGACGTCTGATGTCATGGTCGCGTTCGGGGAACTGGGACAGAGAGATCCTGCGCTCCTGGACGGTGGAGCGATTCGGCGCCAAGGTGGCGGAGGAGCTGGAGACGCCGTATCCCGAGGGTAAGCCGCTTATAGTGCCGCCGGGGACGGAGGCGAAAGGAGCCGGCCCTTCGCTGGTGGAGGACTATGACGCCGCGGCCGAGCTCCTGGGTGCGCTGGCCGGTCGCGGTATGAGCAACAACTGGGCGGTGAACGGGAAGAAGTCCGCCACCGGCAAGCCGTTGCTGGCGAACGACCCGCACCTGCCGCTGCAGATGCCATCCATCTTCTGGCAGTTCCACGTAGACTCGCCGGAGCTGAAGGCGGCGGGGGCGGGCCTGCCCGCGATGCCCAGCGTGATCATCGGCCACAACGACCGTATCGCCTGGGGCGTAACGGCGTCGGAAGTCGACGGCGACGACCTGTTTGTGGAGAAGGTGAACCCGGATAACCCCTCGCAGTACGCCTACGAAGGCCAGTGGCTGGACGGGGAGATCGTTCGGGAGGAGATTGCGGTGCGGGGG
>CAJXNA010000191.1 GCA_913056415.1 uncultured Chloroflexota bacterium
GGCGAAGGCGAGGAGGGCGTCCCTGGCCGCGGCCTCGCCCTGCAGCGCCCCGAGGAAGAAGTCGCGGTTGGGGCCGTGGCCCTGCCGGCTGACCAGCAGGGCGACGCTGCGCAGGTCCGAGTTGATGATGTGGTATTGCTCGCCGGCGAAGAGGCGGAGCTTCTCCTTGGTGATCCGCCCCTCCTCGACGGCTGAAAGATAGGGGTGGGCAAAGAGCTTGTCCTCCACCGCCTTCAGTTGCGCTCGCGTCTCCGCGATCAGTTCACGGGCGTCGGCCACGAGCCACCTCCTCTACAGGGGCCACGTCTCTCGCAGGTGGCCTTGAGCTGGCGGAGGAACGGGTGACGAAAGATCGCCTCCCAGATGGGTGCCGCCGTAGCCCTCGGGCTGTCAGAAAATCGCTCGGACATGTGCCTAGACCTACGGTGCTTGGCCCTGGCTGGGCTCCTCGGGAATCACCAGGGCGATGCTGGCGGTGAAACCGTGCAGGAAGTTCTGCTCACCCACCGGGCCGATCTCGCCGTTGCAGAAGAAGCCGGCCACGGCGATAGGGCCGAGCAGGTCCACTAGGGTCCGCGCGTCATGGTCGGGCGTCCCGAACAGGCCGACGCCCCGACCGTTGCAGGAGCAGAGCAGCGCCCCAACGGGCCGGCGCGGCCCGAGCTCCGTCCGTGCTCGCTCCAGTAACTCCCGCAGGTCCTCGTCCGCCGCGTCCGGGTCCCGGAGCTGGAACTGGATCGTCTGGCCCACGCGGGGCAGCGCTCCGACTGTCAGCGCGCCGCTCTCCTGGTCGACCCCCATCAGGTTGCGGATCAGGAAGTCGCCTCGGCGGAACTCGCCCCGATGCTCGTCCATCGCCAGCCCAACCAGGAGGTTGCCCTGCGCCCGCCGCTGCACCGCCGGCGGCAGGGCGCGCAGCGTGTCCACCAGCACCTGATACGCAGGCCGTTGGGCGATGGTCTCGATGATGTGGCCCTGAGCGCCGGTGATCGTCCAGGTGTCGCCGATGGGAGCGGCGCCCTGGGAGACGATAGTGCGGACGGCATAGGGGCCGCCCAGGGCGAGGGCCACGGCGCCGCGGTCGTAGACCTGCCCATTCAGAAACAGGTGAGTGCCGCGCAGTCGGGGGTCGCCGGAGGCGAGCCCGCCCACCAGGGGCGTCCCCGGGTAGCCTGCGGACAGGCCGTCAAGGAGCGCCTCCGCATCCAGCGTGAACGGGTCAGCGAAGAGGAGCCAGGCGCTGGCGTCTTCCGGCGCAACCCCGGTGAGCCGGTGCCAATCCTGGGGAGTGCGGCAGCCCTCCAGCTCTTCCTGGGTCAGGTGAACGGCCGTCAGCTCCGCCCCGGGCAGAGAGAAGGCCAGTAGCGCCAGCGCCGGCTCCCCCTCTACCTCCCTGCCGGCGCCGATGACCCCTTGGCCGGAACAGCCGACGAGAAGGCGGGCGCCGGTCAGCTGGCGCGCTCGGGCCACCAGATCTGGGAACTCCTCACGATACTCCGAACTGGCGAACAGCAGCGCCAGGTTCACCTCATGCTCTCCCGAGAGGAGCGGTATCTGGCCGATCAGGTCGGCCAGAGCGTCCCGCCAATCGGCATGCTTCGCTACGGCCGCGCCCGTCCTCATGGAGCCTCCTCGCTGTCCTTCGAGATGTGCCGGCGGCTTGCGGTTCGTCTAATGAGACGCACCGCACGATCGTAAGTGAAGTAGTTCCAGACCCAGTTTACCAGCACCAGCATCCGGTTGCGGAAGCCGATGAGCCACACCAGGTGCACGGTTAGCCAGATGAGCCAGGCGATGAAGCCATTCAGCCGAAGGCCGAAGATGTGAGCGATGGCGGCGTTGCGGCCGATGGTGACCATGGTGCCCCGATCCTTGTACACGAACCGTTTTGGCGACTGGCCGGCGAGGCTACGCAAGATGTTTTCCGCCACCAGGGCGCCCTGCTGTATAGCTACCGGAGCCAGCATCGGATGCGGCCGGGTCTCCGGATCGCCAACATGGGCCATGTCCCCGATGGCGTAGGCCTCCGGATGGCCGGGCAGATGCAGCGCCTCAGAGACAACGAGGCGGCCGGCCGAGTCCCCGGCTGTGGGCACGGCTTCGGCCAGAGGCGGCGCCCGCATGCCCGCCACCCACATCACGGCGCCGGCCGGGATCGTCTCGCCGCTGCTCAAGGTGACGCCGTTCGCATCAACGTGAGCCACGGGTGCTCCCAGACGGATCTCAACCCGCAGCTCGCCGAGCTTGGCCTGGGCCTTGGCCTGTAGGTCGGGATGCATGCCGGGCAGAATTCGGTCTGTGGCCTCCAGGAGAAGTATGCGCGCCCATGAGAGGTCCAGGTCCGGGTAGTCGTGCGGCAGAGCGTGCCGCCGCAGTTCGGCCAGGGCCCCGGCCAGCTCCACACCCGTGGGCCCGCCGCCCACCACGATGAGCGTCATCAACTGTCGGCGACGGTCGGGGTCCTCCTCAGCCGACGCCATCTCGAAGGCGCCGAGGATCTGGTCGCGCAACCTCTCGGCGTCGTCCAGGTCGCGGAGGGCGGAGGTCACCGGCACAACCGAGTCCAGGCCGAAGTAGCTGGTGGCGCTGCCGGCCGCCAGCACTAGGTAGTCGTACCTTATCTCGCCGGAATCGGTAGTGACGACACAGCGGGCAAGGTCCACCCCCGTGACCGTGTTCAGGCGAAAGCGCAGGTTGGGGACGCCGCGGAGGATACGGCGAATCGGCTGGGCGATCTCTTCCGGCTCCAGCCCGGCGGTGGCTACCTGGTACAGGAGCGGGATAAAGGTGTGGTAGTTGTGCCGGTCCAGGATGGTCACGTCCACGGGGGCGTGACTCAAGCCGCGAGCCACCCTCAGCCCACCGAATCCGGCACCGACTATGACCACAGACGGGAGCGGCACGACGGGCCCTTCCCGCGACAAGCCTGCCTCAGATGCCGATGACTGTTCATCGGCTCCGGCGTTCGCATTCAATCTGCGTCCGAAGGACGGTCACGCACTATAGTGCCTACTCCGCGCATTCGGGCCACCAGATAGATGTCGTGCTCTCGGTACGCGTCCTGCACCATATGAATAACGAAGCCCCAGATGTCATTGATCTCCTCTCTATCGTCCGTCCCCGGCGTGATCCAGAGGTAGGCATCCTCGTGGTCGTCCCTAGGCATCTCGAAGTCGAGACGCAGGGAGATTCCGGGGAATTCGCGGGAAGCGTCCTCCATGATCCCTTGGGCGACCCGTTCGACGTCCCGGCGTTCGGCCACGGCTACGGCTTGGGAGCGCGCGAGCTTCCGCCCGCCTACACACCCTCACTCTTGCTCGCTATAAGCTCCACCTCGTTGCCGTCCGGATCATCCAGGTACATCCCCTTCACGGCCAGGAAGGGATGCTCGCCGAAGCGCACCTCGAGGCCGAGGCTTCGCAGACGGTCGCTCTCAGCTTCGAAATCCTCCGCCGCAACTTCAATCCCGATGTGATGCAGCGGCCGCTGTGTGCGCTCACCAGGAAAGGCGGGAGCGCCTTGGGGTAGCGGCACCAGCACGATCTGCTGGGGCACTCTGTCCGCTGGTTGCCCGGCTTGAAGAAAGACCGCCCCCCTGAAGTCGGGTGGGGACATCACCGTCAACCCCAGAAGGTCGCGATAAAAGTGCAGCGACTCTTCCATGTTATGGACCCAGATCACTACCTCCGTGAGGCCCCTAATCTCTGGCATGACGTTGCCTCCGTTCGGACTATTCTTGTCGTGTAAATGGTAGCAGGCGGGGGTCGCAACGGGAGAAAGAAATCTGAGAAGCCTCAGACCTACGTCTCGTCCTCATCCAGGTTCAGGAACTCCCGCATCGCCGTCCGCAGCTGCTGCCTATGGGCCGGGTTCCCCAGCACCAGTCCGTAGTGGTTGATCAGCTGCGCCGAGGTGTCACGCCACTCCTGCCAGCAGTCGCGACACACGTTCTCCTGGACTTTATGCCCGATAGGCCCTCCTATCGGTGGCTGCTCAAGCCCCTCCCGCTCTTGCTCGCATCTGGCGCACACGACGTTGGTCGCCACGTCTCCTCACCTCCAACGATCTCATTATCCCACCGCCGATGGGGTGAACATAGCCTTGTGGATCCCCGCCGAGGCGATACCCCTTCGCCCCGCACTAGAAGATGGCGGCGATTCAACCCGAGTACCAGACCTATCCGCCACCTTCAGAGAGCGCCACTCGCAGCTGTGCTGCTAGACCTCGTTGATACAGACTGGGCAGTCGGCATTCACGCGCGCGGGACCTGCTCCGGTCTCAAGAGGCCAGTCGACGCGAGGCAGCGCGGATCGCGCTCGATGAGCTATGGCAGCTCATCCACGAGCTTGGAGCGGGGCACCGCGAGGTCGCAGCCAGCGAGACGGGCAGCTCGCAGTGGTTAGGCTTGGTATGCTGGCCTCCGGC
>CAJXNA010000192.1 GCA_913056415.1 uncultured Chloroflexota bacterium
GGCGGCGCAGGAGTGGGTGTCGGGGGTGGTGTTGGCGTAGGAGTAGGCGTAGGCGTAGGCGTGGCGGTGGGAGTAGGGACGGGAGTTGGAGGGAGAACAAAGGTTATCGTAGGTACCGGCGTTTGGACAGCCTCTGAGACTGCAGTATCGTGCCTGGCTCCCGTAGCCACGACCGCAGCAACCGCAGCTACTAGTACGATCAGCGAGACCGCGCTTAGAGTTGGCCCCTTCCACCACCAGGAAAGCGCCCAGAAACGACGCCAGCCGGCATTCACCTCATACGCCATAGAGCTCCATGGGCCGGTGGGTTTCTGCCCGCTCATGATCCGGTCACCCTAGGGAAGGTCTTTCGCTAGCGCTCTGCGTTCTCATCACTCTGTAGAACGCAGAGCTACGATAATGGCGCCAATGAGGGGCAGCCTCGCTCGCCCACCATCGGCAGCCTGCTAGTCCCTGCCCCGCTGACGGTACTGCAGCGCCTCCGCCAGGTGCGCCGTAGTGATCACGTCAGAGGCGCTGAGATCAGCTATCGTGCGCGCCAGCTTCAGCACGCGGTGAAACGCCCGCGCCGAGAGGCTGAGCTGGTTCATCGCCATCCGCAGCAGGGATGTTGCTCCCTCCTCCAGGCAGCGCTGGCAGAACTCGCGCACCTCCAGCGGCCCCATCTCCGCGTTACACACTAGCTTGGATTCGGAGAAACGCAGATGCTGTCGTGTCCGGCTCGCCTCCACCCGCTCGCTCACCTCGCTAGAGCTCTCGGTCGCCACCTCATCCGTCAGCTTGTCGTACTCCACGCGTGGCACATCGACGAAGATATCGATCCGGTCCAGCAGTGGGCCTGAGATCCGGTGCTGATAGCGCGTCACCGTGGAGGGGGAGCAGGTGCAGTGCTTCGTCGGGTCGCCGTAGAAGCCGCAGGGGCAGGGGTTCATCGCCGCCACCATCATGAAGTTGGCCGGGAACGTCACCGTTCCTTGAGCGCGGCTCACCGTCACCACCCCGTCCTCCATCGGCTGCCGGATCGACTCCAGCACCGAGTGCGGGAACTCCGGCAGCTCGTCCAGGAACAGCACCCCGCGATGGCTGAGCGTGATCTCGCCCGGCCGGGGGTTTCGGCCTCCGCCCACCAGGCCGGCGTGCGAGACCGTATGGTGCGGCGCCCGGAACGGCCGCCTCTGCACCATCGGCGTGTCCTGCGGCAGGAGCCCCGCCACGCTGTAGATTTTCGTTACCTCCAGCGCCTCCTGCGGCGTCATCGCCGGCAGGATGCCGGGCATGGCGCGGGTGAGAAGCGTTTTCCCGGCGCCGGGAGGCCCTGTCATCAGGACGTTGTGCCCGCCCGCCGCCGCCACCTCTAGCGCCCGCTTCACGTGCTCCTGGCCGCGGATGTGGCGGAAGTCGACGGTATCGGCGTCGGGGGTCTGCGCTGATGTGCGTGGCTCCGTCGGCACGAAAGGAGCGATAGGCTGAACGGCCCGCAGGTGAGATGTCAGGTCGCCCAGGGCGCTCACCGGCATCACCCGCACGCCGTCGATCAACGACGCCTCAGCCGCATCTCCGGCGGGCACGAAGACGGCCTCGAATCCGTGATCGCGTGCCAGCGCTACCATGGGCAACACACCGCTCGTGTGCCGGAGTTGACCGTCCAGAGAGAGCTCGCCCATGTACACCGCGACGTTATCTGACGCCGGCACCTGTCCGGACGCCATGAGGATGCCCACCGCTATCGGCAGGTCATACGCTGGCCCCTCCTTGCGCAGATCGGCTGGGGCCAGGTTGACGGTTATCCGCTTGAGGGGGAAGTCGTGGCCGGAGTTGCGTACGGCGGAGCGCACACGCTCCTTCGCCTCCTGCACAGCGGCGTCTGGCAGGCCGACGATGGAGAACGCCGGCAACCCCTGGCTGATGTCGACTTCGACCTCGACGACTTCCCCGCCGAGGCCGACGATGGCGCAACTGCTGACCTTGGCGAGCATATGCTCCCTCGCTGGCCCTGAACGTTTGGTGATGGCCGCCGCTATTATACGTCAGGTCCGGCGGGATGGCATGGCCCCGGTGTCACGCGGCTTGCCTAGCCCTTCTTGCGTGAGCTCTCCAGCCGCCGCCCCACGGAAAGCACGCCGCGCACCACCTCCAACTTGCTCAGCAGCCGCGTCAGCTGCTCGATGCCGGTCGTCTCCAGCGTGACGAAGATGCTGATCTGCCCGTCCTCCTGCTCCTGGGTATGGAAGCCCACCATATTCACCCGTTCCCCCGCCACCATCGTGCTGATATCGCGCAGCAGCCCCACGCGGTCCCAGGCCTCTATGCGCACCGCCACCGGGTAGAGATGGCCGCGCTGGCCCCACTCCACGTCCACCAGCCGCTCGCGCTCGTCCTGATTGAGGATGTTGCCGCAGTCGCTGCGGTGTATGGTCACGCCCTCTCCCCGTGTCACATAGCCGATGATCTCGTCGCCCGGGACGGGGTTGCAGCAGGGGGCCAGTCGGCTCAAGAGGTCGCCGGTGCCCAGGACGCGCACGCTCGTGGTATGGGTGGCGCGGGTGGGCGCCTGCGGAGGCTGAACGGTGATCTCTTGCTCCTCCGGCTGGAGCAGCGGCGCCAGCTTCGTCGCAATCTGATGCGTGCTGATGTCCCCGCAACCCACACGTAGCAGAAAGTCGTCCGTATCCTCGTACTTGAACAGCTTCAGCAGGTCCGTCTCGATCTCGGCCATGCTCACACCGAGACGATGAAGCTCCTTCTCCAGCATCTCGCGGCCGCGGATGATGTTCTCCGCACGCTCCTGACGTTTAAACCAGCTCCGTATCTTGCCACGGGCGTGACTGGTTCGGATGTAGCCCAGGTTAGCGTTCAGCCAGTCTCGGGGGGGTCCCTTAGACGACCTGCTCGTCATCACCTCAACAACGTCGCCGTTGTTCAGCTCCGTGTTTAGGGCCACCAGCCGGCCGTTCACCTTGGCGCCCACGCACATGTGGCCGAGGTCAGTGTGAATCCGGTAGGCGAAGTCGATCGGCGTGCCACCCTTGGGCAGGTCCTTCACCTCGCCTTTGGGCGTAAACACGAACACCTGGTCCTGGAAGATGTCGGACTTCACCGCCTCCACCAGCTCCTCCGCCTGGGCGATCTCACGGTGCCACTCAAGGAGCTGGCGCAGCCAGGCCAGCCGCTCCTCGTAGCGCAGGTCTCGCTTGGAGCCCTCCTTGTAGCGCCAGTGGGCGGCCACCCCGTATTCGGCGCTGCGATGCATCTCGTAGGTGCGGATCTGCACCTCCATCGGCCGCATGTCCAGGCTCATGACCGAAGTGTGGAGAGCCTGGTACATGCTCTCCTTAGGGTTGGCGATGTAGTCGTCGAAGGCGCCTGGCATCGGCCGCCACAGCCCATGCACCACGCCCAGGGCGCTGTAGCAGTCCGTCACCGTTTTCACCAGGATGCGCACGGCCAGGAGGTCGTATATCTCCCCCGCCTCTCTGTTGACGGACGCGTACTTCTCGATCTTCTGGTGGATGCTGTAGATGTGCTTCGCGCGGCCCTGTATCTCAGCGCTGACCCCCTGTCTCGCTAGCTCTTCTCCCAGGAGCTCCTTCACCCGCGCGACGTGCCTCTCGCGGGTCGCTCGCTTGGCATCGAGCATGCCGGCGATGAGCTTGTAGCGCTCCGGGTCCAGGTGGTGAAACGCCAGGTCCTCAAGCTGCCACTTCATCTCCCAGATGCCCAGCCGGGAGGCCAGAGGCGCGTATATCTCCATCGTCTCTTTGGAGATGCGGAGCTGGTCCTGCGGCGGCAGGGCCTGCAGGGTGAGCATGTTGTGCAGCCGGTCGGCCAGCTTGATGATCACCACGCGCAGATCTTGCGCCATCGCCAGGAACATCTTGCGCAGGTTCTCCGCCTGTATCTGGTCATCGCCGCTCGTATCCGCGGCGTCCCAGGGGATCCGGCCCAGCTTGGTGACGCCCTCCACCAGCTTCGCGACCTCGGAGCCGAACCGCTTCTCGATCTCCTGGTTGGTGACGTCGCAGTCCTCCTGGACGTCGTGCAGCAGGGCGGCGACTATCGTGTCCGCGTCTAGCTGCAGCGAGGCGATCGTCTGGGCGGCGTGCAGCGGGTGCGTGATGACCGGATCGCCCGAGCGCCGGAGCTGCCCCGCGTGACACTTGGCGGCGAAGTCGTAGGCTGCCTGAACCTTGGCGACCCCCGAAGACGGCAGATACTCGCGCGCCCTCGTCAGTAGAGGCTGCGCTATCTCAGCTTGCTCAATACTCATCTTCTATTGGTAAGTTTAGCACTTTGGCCTAGGCGTCGCTATCGCTCTGCCGCGCCTCCGCGTCCACGCCGAGCAGCCTAAAGATGCCTACCTTCTTGCGCTTTTTCGGGTGAACGGTGCCTGGGCCTCAAGGGAGGTTA
>CAJXNA010000193.1 GCA_913056415.1 uncultured Chloroflexota bacterium
CTTTCCCAGACTGCTCGTGCATCAAGCCGCACGAGCTTACCCAGCGGCGTGTTAGTCATCTCGTCCCCCCTCTAGACATCCCCTCTCGCAGCGCCTGCACTAGCCCCGGCACGGTGTGCTCCGAGGCCACGACGTCCACCCGCAGGCCCAGCTCACGGGCCGTGTCCGCCGTTATCGGGCCGATGCAGGCCACCAGCGGCCCCCGAGCGGTCGTCCGGCCGCGTTCGTCCGTTGCGACACCCCCCTCGCCCCCCTCCAGATTCCTTCGCGATGGTAGCACCTTCCGCGCGACAGCGTCCTTGCCGCTCAGAATGACGTGGAAGTCGTCGCCCAGGAGCGCCGCCAGGTTGCGCACGGTCGAGGACGAGGTGAAGGTGACGATGTCGATACCGCCGTCGCGCAGGAGCGACAGCGCCTCCGCAGGCGCCTCCTTGGGCACGGCTGCCCGGTAGAGGGTGACTTCATCGACCTGTCCGCCTAAGGCGGAAAGCCCTTCGATAAGCTCGGGGCGAGCGCCCTCGGCGCGGGGCACCAGGACGCGGTCGCCGGAGCGCAGGTGCGGCTTGAGCGCCTCCACGACACCCTCGGCGATGTACTCCTCGGGGACGGCGTCGGCGACGATTCCGCGCTCGGCCAGGGCCTCGGCGGTCGCCGGGCCGATGGCGGCGGCCTTCGCGCCGGCGTAGGCGCGGGCGTCCAGGCCGCGCTCCCGCATCAGGCCGAAGAAGAGCTCCACGGCGTTGGCGCTGGTGAAGACGACCCAGCCGTAGACGCCCGCGCGGAGGCCGCTCAGTGCGGCCTCCGTCGCCGCCTCATCGGCCGCGGGCTCGATCTCGATAGCGGGCAGCTCGATGGGCACGGCGCCCTCGTCGGCCAGCAGCCGCGCCAGCGTGCTCGCCTGGCGTCGCGTGCGGGTGATGAGCACCCGCTTGCCGAACAGGGGCCGGTCCTCGAACCAGGCGAGCGTCTCGCGCAGGCGGACGACCTCACCGACGACGGTGATCGCCGGCGGCTGCAGCTTCGCCGTCCGCACCCGCTGGACGATATCGCCCAGGTTGCCGGTGACGGTGCGCTGGTCGGGCGTCGTGCCCCAGCGGATGACGGCGACCGGCGTCTGCGGCGACCGTCCGCCGGCGATCAGCCTGTCGACGGTCTCCGGCAGCGTCTTCACTCCCATCAGCAGCACGAGGGTATCGACGGCGGTCGCCAGCCGCTCCCAGTCGATGGCCGGGTCGCCCTTGTCGGGGTCCTCGTGGCCGGTGACCACGGCGAAGGTCGCGGCGAGGCCGCGATGGCTGACCGGGATGCCGGCGTAGGCGGGTACGGCGGTGGCGGAGGTAACGCCCGGCACGACCGCGAAGGGGACGCCGGCGGCACGCAGCGCCTCCGCCTCCTCGCCGCCACGGCCGAACACGAACGGGTCGCCACCCTTCAGCCGCACGACGCGCTTCCCCAGGCGGGCCTTCTCGATAAGCAGGTCGTTGATCTTCGACTGGTCGTGGTGGCCCTCGCCGGCGACCTTGCCCATGTAGATCAGCTCCGCCCCGACCAAGTCGGGGTGCTCCAGCAGTCGCGGGCTGACCAGGCGGTCGTAGACGATGACATCGGCTTCGCGCAGGCGCTCCAGCCCGGCGACGGTGATCAGGCCGGGGTCGCCGGGGCCGGCGCCGACCAGCCACACCTTGCCCGCTGTCACGACGCCGCCTCCAGGAGGGCGGCGGCGCCCTGCGAGAGGAGGAGCTGCGCCAGCCGGACGCCCAGAGGCTCGGCGTCCTCCAGCGAGCCCTCGACCTCGCCGCGCAGCAGTCGCCCGCCGGCCGGGTCGGCGACGAGCCCGCGCAGGCGCAGGCGGGAGCCGCTGACCTCGCCCAGGGCGGCGATGGCGGCGTGGCAACCGCCACCAAGGTGCGCCTCGAAGGCGCGCTCAGCGGCGGTTGCGCGGTGGCTGACGGGATGATCGGAGGCGGCCACGAGCTCGATCGCGGCGCTGTCGTCGGCCCGCACCTGGAGGGCGAGGGCGCCCTGGCCGACGGCGGGGAGCATTACCTCCGTAGGGAGCACCTCGGAGGCGCGATCCAGCCAGCCCAGACGGGCCAGGCCCGCGGCAGCCAGCACGGTGGCGTCGTACTTACCGTCCTCCACCTTGCGGACGCGGGTGTCGACGTTGCCGCGGATGTCGGTAATGCGGAGGTCGGGGCGGGCGGCGAGGAGCTGGGCGGCGCGACGGGGGCTGCCGGTGCCGACGACAGCGCCCTTGGGCAGCGCGGACAGGCTCGCACCGTCACGGGAGACGAGCACGTCGCGTACGTCGGCCCGCTCCGTGACGGCGGCAACCGCCAGGCCGTCGGTGATGGCGGAAGGCATGTCCTTGAGGCTGTGCACGACGACGTCGATCTCGCCGTCGAGCAAGGCCCGCTCCAGCTCGACGATGAACACGCCGCGGCCGCCGATCTCGCTCAGGGAGGCACGCGACTTATCGCCGGCGGTGCGGATAGCCTGCACCTGGAAGCGGACGTCCGGGCGCGCCTTGCGGAGGGTATCGAGGGTTAGCTCAGTCTGGCGTTGTGACAGGCGGCTGCCACGGCTGCCGACGACGAAGAGGCGATCGGACACAACTTCAGCCTCCGCGGGGGCTAGCGCCGTTTCCGTGAAGGGCTTGAACGGACCTCGAACAGGTCCTCCAGCGCCTCCATGTACAGACCCGTATCGGCGCCGTTCTTGAGCCGGGCGATGGGACGATCCAGCATCTTCTTGACGATGGCGCGGGTCATCGCCTCAATGCGCTCCCTCTGCTCATCGTTGAGGCCAGGCAGGCGGCGGAGGGTCCTCTCCAGCTCGCGGTCCCGGATCTCCTCGGCGCGCTCGCGGAGGGCGGCGATGACGGGGACGACATCCAGTGAGCGCCACCAGTTCATGAACTCCTCGACCTCGTCCTCGACGTGGGCCTCCACCCGCAACACCTCGCGGCGGCGACCGCGGAGGTTAGCGCGGGAGACGGCCTCAATGTCGTCGATGTCGAACAGGCGCACACCAGGAAGCTCGCGCACGGCTGGGTCGATGTCGCGGGGAACGGCAACGTCGAGGAGCAGGAGATCGTTCCCGTTGCGGCTGGCGGCAGCAGAGGCAACGGTCTTCGGTCGCAAGATGAATTCGCCGGCGCCGGTGCCGCTGATAACGATGTCGCTCTCCGCCAGGGCACGCGGCAGGCGAGAGAAGGGTACTGTCTGCCCGCCGATCTTGTGGGCGAGGGCGGCGGCGCGCTGCGGGGTACGGTTGGTCACCAGTATGCGTTCGGCGCCGCTCTCGGCCAGGCTGTTGGCAGCCAGTTCACCGGTGGAGCCGGCGCTGATGACAAGCACCGTCTTCCCCTCCAGCGTGCCGACGGTCTGTCTGGCCAGGGCCACCGCGGCCGAGCTGACAGAGACGGCGTAACGGCCAATGTTGGTCTGGCTGCGGGCCCGCTTGCCCACTCTCAGCGCGGAGTGGAGGAGGCGAGAAAGCACGCCGTTGAGCGAGCCAGCCTGGGTGGCGGCGGACATGGCGTCCCTGACCTGCCCCAGTATCTGGGACTCGCCCAGGACCATGGAGTCTATCCCGCAGGCGACGCGGAACATGTGCCGCACCGCCTCATCGTGGCTGAGGAAGTAGGTCAGTCGGGGATGCAGTTGAGCGCCCTTGCAGGCCGCCAGGGCGTTCAGCAGGCGGTCCGCCTCGTGAGCGCCGCCGGCCGTGGTCGCGTACAGCTCGGTGCGGTTGCAGGTGGAGATGACAACAGCGTTGCCCAGCTCACCGTGCAGCCGTTTGAGGGCGTCCGGTAGATCGTCGGCGGAGAAGGCGACCTTCTCGCGCTCCTCCACCGGGGCAGTGCGGTGGTTCAGGCCGACGCAGGTTACGACGAGCGCTTCGCGTTTCATCGCTTACCCGCCGGCTCAAGCAGAGACCGCAGCAGCCGCTGCTTCGCCTCGTCGCGGCGTCCTTCGCCCAGCAGGCGCTTCAAATCCGCATCCAGGGCCGCGTTCCAAGTGTCCGGGTCCACCTTCACGTCCCGATCGCGGAGCTCACGCCGCACCTCGGCCGCCAGCTCCAGCATGAGGACATGCTCCTCGGTCAGGAACGCCTCCAGCTCCTCGCGCATCTTGCGGGCCATGGCCGGACTGCCAGCGCTGGTGGAGACGGCCACGATGAGGTCACCCCGCTGGGCGATGCCGGGCATGATGAAGTCGCAGTTGGGGATATCGTCCACGGCGTTGACCCAGACGCCGCGCTCCCGGCCCTCCTTGGAGACGACGGCGTTGACGGAGAGGTCGTCGGTGCCGACGAAGGCGAGGAAGTAGCCCTCAAGGTCGCCGGGGGCGTACTCTCGCGCCAGGTGCTTGATCCGGCCCTGGCCGACCAGCGTCT
>CAJXNA010000194.1 GCA_913056415.1 uncultured Chloroflexota bacterium
ACAGGCAGTGAAGCGAGCGACCAGCTTTCGCTTGGGATAGTCTGGTACTCTGTTAGAGATCGGGGCATTGGATATCTTGATGATCCTGACAGTTTCAGGGACTCCGACCCAGAAGTTTTCGATGCACTCTTGAGGATCGTCAATGACTCGCAGCGCAGTGTAGCCAGTATCGCCCTCAGTAGAGTATTCCCGGCGAGGACAGTCTTCTTTCCGGAGGCTGTACCCACACAACTCGGAGACCGAAAGGAATGGCTACAACGTGCGCTGGAGAGTACGAAGGACTGCGAACTCGTCTTCCTTGATCCAGATAACGGGCTCACGAGTGGCTCCTTGGGCGATGGCTCCATTAGCTCCAAGCATGTGTACTATGAGGAACTGAAGCGCTTCCTAGGGCAGGTCGTTCCCACGGGCCAGAGTGTGGTGATATACCATCACCTCCCTCGTAAGCGGGCTGAGGATCATATCCAGACCCTTCGCACTGAAATGGCCCGAGCCTTGAAGTTGCCGGAGGAGCCTTGGGCTCTACTTTATCGTCGGTTTACGCTTCGTGCGTATTTCATTATTCCCCACCGCCATCACCGGAACGCCCTGCGCGAGAGGATCAATCGCTTCCTTGACGGACCCTGGGGCCAGAACCGCCGCGAAGGGCCGCATTTCCAACGTGTTTCGTAGTGGAAGAGACGATGAGTCTCTTGTCCTTCACCGTTAGACGTTAGAATTGGAGGGAAGGCCAGGCTTTAGCCTGGCCGAGGCCTGTCATGGGAACCAGAAATCATCCTGCCCTACCGAATCAACCCTACTTTGTCACTGCCGCTACGAGGGATCGGCTACCGATATTTCGTAACCGCCAGGCTGCCGAGTTGATGCTGACAGAGCTGGTGCGGCTACGTGACGAATTGGGCTTCGCCCTCCTGGCGTATGCTGTGATGCCCGATCATATCCACCTGATTATCGTCCCCAGCACCACCGAGGGCTTGAGCCGAATCATGCAGTCGGTCAAAGGGGGATTCGCTAGGTTGTGGAACAAAGAGCTTGGCTGTCAAGGGAGCATCTGGCAGCCGCGATACTACGAGTCGGCCGTCCGCACAGAGGCGCAGTTGACCCGCTGGCTTGACTACACTAACCGAAATCCAATTCAGGCTGGTCTGGCAGCATCACCTGAAGAATATCCCTACTGTTCCTCCGGTGGTAGGTTGGAGACGGACATCGAAGCGTACTTGAGCGGTTCGTGGACAGGCCGGGCTGAAGCCCGGCCTTCGGAGGGATAGGGAATAGGAATGCCCCGACGCCCCCAGCGCATCATCCTCACCGGCTTCTCCGGCACCGGCAAGAGCCTCGTCGCCCCCATCGTCGCCGAGCGCCTGGGCTGGCAGGTCATCGAGACTGACTCCCTGGTCGAACGGGCCGCTGGCCGGCCCATCCTCGACATCTTCCGACAGGAAGGCGAGGAGCGATTTCGGGAGCTGGAAGCGGACGCCCTGCGCGAGGCGTGTAACGAATCGCGCGTCGTTATCTCCAGCGGCGGTGGCGTCGTCCTCCGGCCGGACAACCGTCGCATCATGGCCGAGGGCGGCTTCGTCGTCTGTCTGGAGGCGCGGCCGGAGACCATCCTTCGGCGCCTTCGCGATAGAGCTGAGGAGGAGCCGTTGGACAGGCCTCTGCTCGCCGTCGCCGACCCCCTCACGCGCATCCGCGAGCTCAAAGCTGGGAGGCAGCGCCTCTACGCTCTTGCCGATTGGACGGTCCAGACCGACGGCATTTCGCCGGAGGATGCAGCGGATGAGGTCATCCGCGTCTGGCGCAGCCTGGCCGCGTCGGCCGTCGCCGACCCCAAGCGCGTCGAGGAGATGACCGCCGTTGAAGCCCCTTCGCCGGCCGCTACGCTCCACGCGATCCCTGAAGGCACGGCCTGCGTAGTGCGAACGGCATCGGCGTCCTACCCGGTGTTCGTGGAATGGGACGCTCTTCAGGACCTCGGCCGGAGGATGCGGGAGGCCGGCCTCACCGGCCAGGCGTACATCGTTGGCGATGAGGCGGTCATCGGGCGCTACGGCAAGCAGGCTGAGGCCGCGCTCGCCCAGGCCGATATCCCGGTCGCGTCCTTCACCGTCCCCCCCGGCGAGGCGAGCAAGTCGCTGGAGACCGCGAGTGCCATCTACGACTGGCTCATCGAGCAGCGGGCGGAGCGCGGACACGCCGTGGTGGCCCTCGGCGGCGGCATGGTCACAGACCTTGCCGGCTTCGTCGCCGCTACATACGCCCGTGGCCTGCCTCTGGTACACGTCCCGACCAGCCTGCTGGCGATGGTGGACGCCGCTATCGGCGGCAAGGTTGCCGTGAACCACCCGCGGTCCAAGAACGCCATCGGCGCCTTCTACCAACCCCGCTTCGTCCTGGCCGACGTCTCGACCCTCCGCACCCTGCCGCCGCGGGAGCTCAGCGGCTGGGCGGAGGCGATCAAGCACGCCATGATCCTCGATGCCGACCTGCTGGCGTTCTTCGAGGAGCACGTCGATGCCGTCCTGCGGCTGGAGCCGGGGCTCACCACGGAGGCGATACAGCGCAGCGTCGCTATCAAAGCGACGGTGGTGAGCGAGGATGAGCGGGAGGAGACGGGCCGCCGCACCATCCTCAACTACGGCCATACTGTGGGCCACGCCATCGAGGCCGTCACCGGGTACGAGCGCTTTCGCCACGGTGAAGCCGACGCCATCGGTATGACGGCCGCTGCCGCCATCAGCAAGCGGTTGGGGCTCCTCTCGGCGGACGTCGAGGAGCGCCAGCGGGAACTGCTGCAGCACTTCGGGCTGCCCACCAGCGCGGAGGGCCTTGGGCGCGAGGCCGTCCTCTCAGCGATGGCGCTGGACAAGAAGGTGCGCGCCGGGGCGATCCGTTGGGTGCTGCTGGAGGAGGTCGGTCGCACCGTTCTCCGCGACGATGTGCCCCGGCGTGTCGTGGAGGAAGCGTTGGACGAGGTGCTGGCGTAGGGCGATGAGCGAGCCCCGGCCCGCCGCCCTGCGCGCTATCGTCCGTGGGCGCGTCCAGGGCATCGGCTTCCGGGAGTACGTCCTGACGCGCGCCGGCTTCCTGGAACTTACGGGCTACGTCTGCAACCTGCCTGACGGCCGCTCCGTGGAGGTCGTTGCTGAGGGCGTCCGTCCTGACCTCGAGCAGCTCCTGGACTATCTGCGTGAGGGGCCGCGGATGTCGCGCGTCGACGCCGTAGATGCGGAGTGGAGAGAGGCCACCGGCGCCTACGATGGCTTCGGCGTGGGCTTCGCTCGCTCCTAGGCCGGCAACGCCGGCTTCGGTGAGCCCACCTCCGGCGCAAGTGGGCTGACTCTGGCACTGATTTCCCTGTAGCACGGCAACTTGCCTGCTTATCGATATAACAATCGGCCGCCTCCGTACGTCTAATAACCAGGAAGGAAGGAGGCGCAAATGGCACGGGGCAGAGTTGCTCTTGTGATGGCGGTTGTCATCGGCCTGCTGCTCGCTTCGCCCGGGTCTCTGAACGCCGACGAATATAACGTCGTGGAAGGCGATACCCTCTCGGAGATCGCGGAGAGGCACGGCGTGACCGTGGAGGAGCTGGCCGAGACCAACGGCATCGTGGACCCGGACCTAATTCTGAGCGGTGAGGTCTTGCTCGTTCCCGGCGGCGCCGGCGGTCAGGCTGCCATCGCCCGGCAGGGTGGCCAGACGTCCGGCGGCGCTACCTACATCGTGCAGCTCGACGATACCGTCAGCGAGATCGCGGAGCGCTTCGGCGTCCCCGCCGTCGCCATCGTCATGGCGAACGGCCTGACTGATCCGCACTTCATCCTGGAGGGCCAGGCGCTCACGATACCCGTCGTCGAGAGTCCGCTGGTGCCGGTGGTCTCCCCGCAGATAGAGGCGCTGCTGGAGGAGTTCGCTACAGTGGAGGGCCTGGACGCGGGGCTGCTGAAGGCTCTGGCCTATGCGGAGAGCGGCTGGCAGCAGGACGCGGTAAGCGCCACCGGTGCCGCCGGCGTCATGCAGATCGTGCCTTCGACGGGCTACTGGCTGGAGACGGAGGTCTTCGGCTACGGTCTGAACATCGAGACCAGCGCCTACGATAACATCAAGGCCGGTGCGCGCTATCTGCGTATCCTCCTGGACCTCACCGGCGACATCGACCAGGCGGTGGCCGCCTACTATCAGGGGTACAGCACCCTCAGCCTCGGAGTCCTCTACGAGGACACGATACAGTACGTGGCCACCGTGAATGCGATCAAGGAACGGTTCTGGCCGTAGAGCAGAGACAGCTACGGCGCTTCGTTCCCTTGGTTGTTCAACGGGCGCTCAACTGGAAGAGGATGGTGATCCCCTTGCCCGTGCGGGACTTCC
>CAJXNA010000195.1 GCA_913056415.1 uncultured Chloroflexota bacterium
GCCGTGCAGGCCGACAATCTGGACGAGACGATCGACGCCGTGAAGGCGCTCGTCTACTGCAAGCCGGGCACGGGCTACCGGATGGGGCTCATCGCCATGACCGGCGGTCAGTCGGTGGTCATTACGGACGCCTTCGAGCGCGAAGGGCTGGAGGTGCCGCTCCTCACCGCCACTTCTTACGAGAAGCTATCGCAGTTCTTCAACACCATCGGCGGCAGCTACCGCAACCCACTGGACTCCGGCGGCACCATCGGCATGGGGTTCCTGCCCCAGAACCTCCAGAAGCTGCTGGAGATACTGGAGGAGGACGAGGGCATCGACGCAATCGCCATGGAGGTGGGGGCCGGTTTCCTGGCCCGCCGCATGCGGGAGAACCCGGCGATACTGGACTCGCTGCTGGACACCCTCTCCGCCCACCGGGAGCGTTCCCACAAACCGTTCATCGCCATCGCTCACGCCGGGCACCTCGAGGACGTCTCGACGATGATCCGCTCCCGGCTGCTGGAGCGCAACATACCGCCCTTCGCCAGCTTCCAGGCCGGGGCCAAGGCGCTCCGTCGCGCCATCGACTACTGGCGCTTTCGCGACGGCCTGGACTAGAAAGGAACCAACGATGGCTACTCAGGTCAAGCTGCTAGTCGGGACCAAGAAAGGCGCTTTCATCTATACCTCGGACGAAAGGCGCCAGAAGTGGGAGATATCGGAGCCGATCCTTCCGGGCTGGACGTTCCATCACCTATCCGCGGACCTGCGCGATACCCAGCCGCGTTTCTATGCCGCCGCGAACCACTGGGCCTGGGGACGCTCGGTCGCCAAGAGCACGGATCTCGGCAATACGTGGGACTACCGTAGTCAGGGGCTCGCCTTCCCGCCGGACATGAAGAGCCCGAGTACTCGAGTGCTCGGGGAGTGGCAGAACACCCCGCCGGGTACGATCGGTAACATCTGGAGCGTCGCGCCGGGCCACCCGAGCGAGCACGGAGTCGTGTTCGCGGGAACGCAGCCGGCCGGTCTCTTCCGCAGCGAGGACTGGGGCCATTCGTGGCGCCCCGTCGAGGCTATCAACCGGCACCCCTACCGCCAATACTGGTCGGGCACCGGCGGCGGCGATTCCTGCATCCATTCGATTCAGGTCGACCCACGCGATCCCAAACGCATCTACCTGTGCGTCGGCGCGGGAGGGTCGTATCAGTCGAAGGACAACGGGGAAAGCTGGGAACTCTTCTCGCATAACGCGATCCCCACTCATCCACAAGCGATGAAGCTGATGTCAGAGGTAGCCGCGCAGGCCGCCGCTGCCCTACCACCGGACAAGGACCCGGCGGGCCTTGACGAACTACACAGGATGCGGCTGGACCCCAAGAACCCTAACCGGATATGGGGACAGGCGCACTGGGGAGTCTTCCGCTCCGACGACAGCGGCGCGACCTGGGAGGACGTCACCGAGGGCCTCCCGTCTTTCCACGGCTTCCCCATCGCCGTCACGCACCGCCAGCCCGACGCCGCCTTCGTCGTCCCGCTGGACCACGGTCAGGACAACTTCCGCGTCTGCCCCGGCCAGCTCACCGTCTACCGCACGGGCGACGGCGGCGCGTCGTGGCAGGCGCTGACGGACGGCCTGCCCGGCCCCAACGACTACCAGAGCGTCTACCGCGAGGGGCTGGACACGGACGGGCTGGAGCCGGAGGGGGTGTACGTGGGGACGAGCAACGGGCAGGTGTTCGCCAGCGCGGACGGCGGCGACCACTGGCAGCGGCTGCCGGGGACTCTGCCGCCGGTACTGTCCGTGACGTGCGCTGCGTTCTAGTCGGGAGATATCGCCATGCAGGCAGCCGTCTACTACCGTGCAGACCAGCCGCTGGCCACAGAGGAGCTGGAGCTGCTGGAGCCCCAGCGCAACGAGGTGACGGTGCGGGTGGCGGCAGCATCATACGGCTCTGAGACCCCCCTTTCGTTGACAGATACGACACCGGCCAGCTAAGCTAGACATGATACCCCTCCCCCGTATACCCGAAGGTCGTCCATGAAACGCTCCATATACCTGGATCACGCCGCCACCACTCCTCTCCACCCTGAGGTGTTGGAGGCGATGCTCCCTTACCTAAGTGGCCGCTTCGGCAACCCCTCCGGCGCCTACGCCTTAGGCCACCAGGCCGCGAGAGCGGTGGACGAAGCGCGGAGCAGCGTGGCCGAACTTCTCGGCTGCCGGACCCGGGAGATCGTATTTACGGGAGCGGGCACGGAGTCGATCAACCTGGCGATCAAAGGGATGGCGTTCGCCCAGCAGCTGGCCGGGATGGGCAACCACATCGTCAGTTGCTCAACGGAGCATCACGCCGTTCTCCACTCCTGCGAATACCTGGATCGCTTCGGCTTTAAGACCACGTACGTGCCTGTAGACAGGTACGGTACGGTGAGCCCGCAATCCGTAGCCGAGGCGTTGACCGACCGCACCGTTCTGGTAAGCGTGATGCTGGCCAACAATGAGGTGGGCACCATCAACCCAGTGGCCGATATAGCGGCGGCGGTACGGGAGAGGGCCAAGCAGATGCGACGGCGGATCCCCGTCCATACCGACGCGGTGCAGGCGGCGAACTCTCTGGACTTGAACGCGACGACGCTGGGGGTGGACCTGCTCAGCCTGTCCTCGCACAAGTTCTACGGCCCCAAGGGGGTGGGTGTGCTCTACCTGCGGGGAGGCACACCGTTCCTGCCCCTCCAGAGCGGCGGCGGTCAGGAGCGCCAGCGCCGCGCCGGCACGGAGAACGTGGGCGGCATAGTGGGTACGGCCGTGGCCCTGCGCCTGGCTCAGGCAAACCGCCGGGAGTACTCCAGCGCCTCCCGTCGCCTGAGAGACCGGATAGTTGAAGGCGTGCTCGCCGCTGTGCCCAACGCCAACCTCAACGGCCACCCGGAGCGGCGTCTGCCCAACAACGCACACTTCAGCTTCGAGGGTGCGGAGTCAGACGATATGCTGGCCGCCCTCGATAAGCACGGTATCGCCGCCAGCGCCGGTAGCGCCTGCACCTCCGCGACCTGGGAGCCCTCGCACGTTCTGGTGGCGATGGGCGTGCCGTTGACCGGGGCCGTCGCCGCGCTACGCCTCACCGTGGGGCCCGAGAACACGGACGATGAGGTGGACTACATGCTGTCCGTGCTGCCGGAGATCGTGGCGCAGTCGCGCGCCAGGAGCCACGGCGGCGCCTCTCCCAAGTAGCGGCGATATAGTGATTGCTGTCGCGTCCCTTGACAGTAATCTGTCACATGCTAACTTACACTTGCTTTCAGTTTAGTAGTCTCTCGTCTCGCCAGCCCAAAGGCTAAATAATAAGACCATTGGGCGTAGTCTCGGCGGGCGAAATACGAAGGGGGCGAGCTGGTCATGGCCAAGGAGGCGCCCACGCGCGAGCGGATGGTGGAGGTGGAGACGCGGAGCGAGGAGAAGTACGACAGGCCACCAGAGCCGGCGTCTGATGCCGTCCTGACTGTAACTCGCCCGGCTGGGAAGATCGTGGACGCTAACGCAGCGGCGGCGGAGATGCTTGGGTACTCCCTGCCAGAACTCATTGGACTGCTGGGCCCCCGAGAGATCGTCGCGCCAGAGGTGCTTGAACAGACTCAACGCGAGTGGGTCAGCCAAATGCGGGAGAGCGGCCATTACTGTGTGGAGACGGTCTGGGTGCGCAAGGATGGCTCGCGCATCCCGGTCAAAGTGAGCGGAAAATCTATTACGCTAGCAGGCCGACCCCTCCTCCACCTCATCGCACGCGATATCAGGGAGCGCGAGGGGGCGGAGGAGGCGCTAAAGGAGAGTGAAGAGCGGCTAAAGGTGCTATTTGAATTTGCGCCGGATGCCTACTATTTGAATGATCTGCGGGGAATCTTCGTTGATGGCAATGCCGCCGCAGAGGAGATCACCGGTTATAAGAGGGAGGAGCTAATCGGAAAGAGCTTCCTAACGTTGCAACTCCTGCCTCCAGAGGAGATTCCCAAAGCGGCCGCAGCTCTTGCGAAGAATGTGGCGGGGCAACCGACTGGCCCGGATGAGTTCACTCTAAATCGGAAGGACGGCAGCCAGGTTACAGTCGAAATAAGGACATTTCCAGTAAGGATCAACAGTCAAACTCTGGTCTTGGGCATCGCCCGTGACGTTACCAAGCGCAAGCAGGCGGAGGAGGCGCTGCGGAAGGCTCACGCCGAGCTGGAGATGCGGGTGCAGGAACGCACCGCCGATCTGAGTTCAGCCAATGAGCAACTTCAGCAGGAGATCACCGAGCGCAAGCGCATGGAGGAGGCGCTTCAGGCGGCCAGGGATGAGCTGGAGGGCAAGGTAGAGCGCCAGCTGCTGCGACGTAACCCCTA
>CAJXNA010000196.1 GCA_913056415.1 uncultured Chloroflexota bacterium
GGTCCACGTCGAACGACACGTCGATGGAGAACGGGGCCAGCTCGCCGATCTCCCCAGGCCCGGCGGTGCCGAACGTCTCCACGATGGGTTCCCCGGCGGCGTTGAAGATACCGATCTGGTAGGCGCCCTCGAAGGCGAGGACCTGACCGCTGATCGTAACGGGGCTGGTCACGGTGTCGCCCTCGCTGGGCTGATCGATGACCTGGAACTCGGGAGTGGCGGGATCCGGGTTGGGCTGGCAGACCTCCGGCTCTGCCGTAGGGGTCTCGGCAGGGGTGACGTCTGGGGTTGCCGTCTCTTCCTCTGAATCAGTGACCGCTGGAGTGGGCGCGCCGTCCGGCCCCGGGGTCGCGCCATCGCCGCCGTTGTCGCAGGCGACGAGCAGAGCGATGGAAGCGAGCGCCAGCGCAAGAACCAGTCCGACCTTCATATCCCACTCCTCTCCGTATGAAGAAACTCCGGTGAGGGGGCAAAGGTTATCGCGCGTCAGCGGGCGGTCTCGATCCATAGCCGTCGTCCGTCCGTGCTGATTGCGACGTCGCCGTGGAGATCGGTGCGGAAGATAGCGTCGCCGTCCAAACGCTTGAGCACATCGGGCGCGGGGTGGCCGTAGCGGTTGTCGCGCCCCACGGAGATCACGTCTAGCAGCGGGTCAACCGCGGCCAGGAAGGCGCTGGAGCTGGAGGTATCGGAGCCGTGGTGGGGCACTTTGTAGACGGCGGCTCGCAGGTCAGCGCCGGAGCGGACGAGAACGGCCTCACGGGTCGATTCGATGTCGCCGGTTAGGAGGAATGAGGCGCGGCCCATGGTGAGCTTGATGACGACGGATCCTTCGTTAGGATCGCTCTGCGGCGGCGGAGCGGAGAGCACGTACAGGCGGGCCCCGTTTCCCAGGTCTATGGTCTGGCCGGCCACGGCCTCATGGTATGGCGTGGACCGCGCGCGTAGGGAGTCGCGCCAGGCCCGGTAGACGGCAGAGTCAGCCTGGGCGGGGCTGACCAGCGCAGCGCCGACATCGTAGCGGTTGAGGACGGCGGGCAGCCCGCCAAGGTGATCGGCCTGGGGATGCGTCAGGACCACGAGGTCGATGCGGCGGTCGTAGAAGGGGAGACGCCGACCCAGGGCGGAGGTGATCGCGTCTTCGCTGGGCCCGCCGTCCACCAGGATGCGGTGGCCGTCCGGCCCCTCGATCAGGATAGCGTCGCCCTGGCCTACGTCCAGAAACGTCACCGTAAGGCGGCCGGATACCGGCATCGTGATGCTGAGCCACAGCAGCGCCGACGCCAGCGCCAGGAGCAAGAGCATGCCCGGAACGGGGATCAGCGTTCGGGTTGGGGACGGTCGTTGGGGCACAGGCACTACGACCGGCTCAGGCCGGCGACGCACCAGGAACCAGATGACGACGGCGAGTGCGCCATAGTAGATGATCGCGTGCTCCGTGCCCAGGCCACGCACCTCCGTCGACGCCAGCGGCACGTCCGCCGCCAGGCGAACGACAGCGACCATGTAGGCGGCCGGCGGCCAGGCCAACCAGCCAAGGGCTCCAGAGGCGGCGGGCAGGACGGCCCCGATGGAGGCGGTGACGGTCGCGGTCACGGCGACCGCCAGGAAGGCAGGGACGGCCAGCAGGTTCGCTAAGGGAGCCACCAGCGAGACGCGCTGGAAGTTCACAGCGGTGATGGGCAGCGTAAAGGCGATGGCCGCCAGCGTGATCGCAGCCATTTCAATAGCCGGTCTAGTCAGGAAGAACTCATCGGCAGAGGGCCAGCGCTGAGTGAACGCGCGCGCCCGCGCCGACAGCAGCGGGGCGAGCGACATCAGGCCCAGCGTGGCGGCGAAGCTCAACTGGAACGACACGTCGTGGACGACCTGGGGGTCGATCGCGGTCATCACCGCCCCGGCGAGCGCCAGCGCTATGGGCGCGGAGCTCTGCCGCCCGAGGGCAGTGGCCACAACGTACAGGCCGCCCATAATCGCCGCCCGAACGACTGAGGGCTCGCCGCCGACGAGGAATGAGTAGCCGATGACGGCAGCCAGGGCCAGCCAGGCTGCGGGCCGCCGACCCACAGCCCAGGCGAGTGCCGCGATCAGCAACCCCGCAATAAGCGCGACGTTCTGCCCGGAGACCGCCACCAGGTGCGATGTGCCGGTGGCGTTCATGTCCTCGGTCAGGTCGGTTGGGAGGCGGGCGCGCTTGCCCAGCAGCACGCCCGTGGCGAGGGACGCCTCGGGCTCCGGCAGGGCGTCGGCCAGGGCATCGGAGAGGCGGGCGCGGACATCGATCAAGGCGGCGCGAAAGGCGCTCCCCTGATCGTGGGCGATCACCTGCGCGCTCGGATAGGCGATGAGAGAGCCTATTCCACGCTGCAACAGATACTCCCGGTAGTCGAAGTCGTCGAAGATTGGGGGCGTCTCCAGATCACCTTCCAGATCGAGGAGGTCACCGTACGCGTAGCGGGGGAACGGCGCCGTCCGCATCAGGATGCCTCCGCTCTCGGGTCGCCAGCGGTCGCCCCAATACACCTCGCGGACGGCGAGACGGTAGCGAACGGTGCCGCCGCGGTCGTCCGGCTCACTGACGACGAGGGCGCGGAAGTGGGCGGGATCTCCATCGTTCCGCTGGGCGATGCCGGAGGGCGCGTCGGGCGGCGCTGTCGATTCGTAGCGCCAGGAAGCGGCGAAGATGAGCGCCGCGCCGAGAGCGATGATGGCCAGGGTCGATGCTCTGGGCCGCAGGGCGAAGGAGATCGCGCCGAGGCCAGCGGCCGCGGCCAGAGCCGCCCAGAGATCGGCTCCGGTGAAGCCGGCGGCCGCGACGCCCAGGAGCCAAGCGAAGGCGAGGATGCCGAGGATCACTGGCCCGCCTGTCCGGTAGGCAGGCCGACCGTCACCAGGTCGGCGATCTCCTCGAAGACAGCGAGCGAGATCAGGTCGCGCTCCAGCAGCTCGTCGGCGCTGGCGAAGGGGCCGTCCCGCTCACGCGAGTCGATGATGCGCCCGGCGCGCACCTCGCCGATTCCGGGCAGCGTCTCGAGAATCGCAGCGGAAGCGGTGTTGATGTCGACCAGCGGCGCCTGCGAGGCGGAAGCGACTCCGGCGCCACTAAGGCTAGGCACCAGGATCGTGTCCTCGTCGCGGGCGCGGCGGGCGAGGTCCACGGCGGCGAGGTTGGCGTCCGCCGTGGGGCCGCCGGCGGCCTCGAGGGCGTCGATCCAGCGGTCGCCGTCAGTGAGGGGGTAGACGCCGGGGCGCTGGACGGCGCCGGTGACGTAGACGCGGATCTCCTCGGCCGGGACGTCGGCGAGGTCGAGCTCGAGGGGCTGGGGGCCGCTGAGGCGCTCGCTCAGGAGGAAGCCGATGCCGATGAGGAAGGGGAGAGCGAAGAGGGCGACGACGAACCAGCGGTAGCGCTCGAGGAGGTCGGACAAGGGGGCCTCCGGCGGGAACTGCGGGACGGGCTGGCGCGAATGTTAGCGCCGGAGGGGGAAGGGCGTCAAGCGGGGGTATGGTCGTTTTGGGGGTCTCAGGTAGGATGTATGGTCGTTTTTTCGCGGGAGGTGTCGAAAGTGGGGGTATCCGTATCCGGGAGCGGGGGAAGTCTACGGTCGTTTTCGTAGCGGGCGGCGGCTTCGTCGAGGGCGCGTTCGCGGAGGCGGGCGGCGAGGTTGCGGAGGAGACGGTCGGCGTTTCGTTCGGCCTGGCGGCGGCGGCGTCGCTGGACGCGGGCGATGGCGGTAAGGAGGTCGCGGGCCTCAGGGTTGTCAGCGAGGAGCTGGAGGAGGCGCTGTTGCTGGCGGGAGGTGCGGCCGTGCTTGTAGGCGTTGAGGTTGCCGAGTGGGGGGCCGGAGTTGGGACGGGGACCGCCCCTCCCGCGGGCGGGCACGGCTCGGGGCATTAGGAGCTCCTTGCGCTTAGGATCTGTCTGTCAACGGATAGAGAACGGATAAACGGACGGGCGTTCAGTGTTTAGTGTAGGGTGGGCGTGGGAGAGGGCGAAGGGGCATGTGGCAGGGGAAGGGGAAAGCGCTTAGCCGCGGGCGGCGCTTATTATGGTTAGTGTAGGATGCAACCCATGGCAGCACGGGGTCATTTTGCAGCCTTAACGGCTCGGCCTCTAGCGGTAGTAATCAGCGATTGCGCGAGCCGGAGGGAGCCTGACAACCGCAAGCTCCTGGATCAGACCCTTAACTACCTTGATGCGTAGGATTGCCCTCAGTTCCTCTGGCCCACCGCAAGGGACTTCTCCCTCGAAGGCATCGGAATAGGAGTCAGAGAGGGTGATAGTCTCCTCCTCTTCGTGGAACGGGCACGTGATCGTGTACGACTTTGGCATCGCGACATACCTCCCTTGCTTGTAC
>CAJXNA010000197.1 GCA_913056415.1 uncultured Chloroflexota bacterium
GGCGGGCGTCACCGGCGAGTGCATCATGACCGCCAGCGAACAGACCACGGGTTACCTCGAAGGACAGCTCCTCATCGCCATGCCGGCGATGCAGGACCCGCGCTTCGCCCGCACCGTCATCTTCATGTGCGCCCATAACTCCGACGGCGCCATGGGGCTGGTGGTGAACAAGCTGTTCGGCTCGCTCACCTTCTCCGAGCTTCTGGAGCAGGTCGGCATCGAGGCCACCGGCGTTAAGAACCAAATCCGCGTCCATTTCGGCGGACCCGTCGAGTCTGGGCGGGGCTTCGTGCTGCATTCCCCCGACTACGTCAAGGAAGGCACCCTGGTGGTCGAATCGGACATCGCGCTCACCGCCTCGGTGGATATCCTCAAGGCCATCGCGGAAGGGCAGGGGCCGCGCCATTCGTTCCTGGCCTTGGGATACGCCGGCTGGGGCGCCGGCCAGCTCGACTCGGAAATTCGGGCCAATGGCTGGCTCAACGCGCCCGCCGACCAGAGCCTGGTGTTCGACGACGACCTCGACACCAAATGGAAACGCGCCATGGCCACGCTCGGCGTCGATTCCGGCAAACTGTCGAGCGACGTCGGCCACGCCTGAGCCAAGCACCGGAAAAAGAGCCGCCGACGCCTCGCCCGAGAAGCCAAATAACCAGCCTCCCGCGGGAGAGGTTATTTGGGCCATGAGGGAAACCGGACAGATGAGGGGTGCTGACCCCTAGAGCCCGTTTCAAACTTTAGGGCAGCAACCGAAACAGCCCGTGCGGGAGCACGGCGCGCACGGACCATCGAACGCCAAATCCCCAAGATCTGTTGCGCAAATACCACAATGCCGGACCGTCCGGGACAACCGGCGGCAAATGTGCGGTTGCACCACAATCCCCGGACGGTTAGCCTCATGTCCAAGCAGATTGATCCACCTCGAAGAAGGGCCGGGCGGATAAGACCTGAGCATCTGGTCTTAGGCGGGTGGGAGCAGCCCCGACCAAACGCGTAGCAGACGGGAGAGTCGCGTAACAGACGGGGGAGTCAGGTGTCTCAAACATCAACAGGTTCCACAAACAGGCCTCGCCGCGCCGACCGGCGGGAGCTGATGGCGGAGCGATTCCGCCAGGTCCGGACGTTGACCGAAGGGCTCGCGGAAGGGCTCGCAGCGGAGGACCAGGTGGTCCAGCCCATGGCCGACGCGAGCCCCACGAAATGGCATTTGGCCCACACCGCCTGGTTCTTCGAAAATTTTCTGCTCGCCCCGCAGCTCGACGGCTATCGGCTCTTCCACCCGCAGTTCGGCTACCTCTTCAATTCCTACTATGAGACGGTCGGCGCCCGGCATCCCCGGCCCAGGCGCGGCATGCTCACGCGTCCCACGGTGCGGGAAGTCTCGGACTATCGCTCCCATGTCGACGCGGCCATGCAGGACCTGATGTCGACGGCCGAGGCGGCAACCTGGGATCGGATCGAGGCGGTCATCGAGCTGGGACTGAACCATGAGGAGCAGCATCAGGAACTGATCCTGACCGACTTGCTGTACCTGTTCTCGTGCAACCCCCTCAAGCCCGCCTACCAGCCTTACCGGCCGGCACCCGCGGGCGCGGCGAAGGCCCTCGAGTGGTTCGACTTCGAGGGCGGGGTTTACGAGATCGGCCATGACGGGAGCGGTTTCGCCTACGACAACGAGACTCCCCGGCACCAAGTGCTGTTGCATCCCTTCCGCATCGCTTCCCGGCTCGTGACCAACGCCGAATGGCAGGCCTTCATCGCCGACGACGGCTATCGCCGCCCGGAGCTGTGGCTGTCCGACGGTTGGGCGACGGTGCGGAACGAAGGCTGGGAGGCGCCGCTCTATTGGGAGTCGGGAGAGGGTTCATTGTCGTCGATGACGCTCTCCGGCATGCAGCCCGTGGACGGCGACGCGCCGGTGTGTCACGTCAGTTTCTATGAGGCGGACGCCTTCACCCGCTGGGCCGGCGAGCGCCTGTCGACCGAGGCGGAGTGGGAGGTGGCCGCCCGGGACCTGGAGGTTGCCGGAAACACGCCGGCCTCGGGTCTGCTGCGCCCCACGCCGGCGACCGGCGCGGGCGGGGCGCCGCTCCAGATGTTCGGGGATCTCTGGGAGTGGACCCAGAGCCCTTATGCTCCCTATCCGGGCTTCCAGCCGCGACCGGACGCGATCGGCGAGTACAACGGCAAGTTCATGTGCAACCAGATCGTGCTGCGCGGCGGCTCGTGCGCCACGCCGGCCGGGCACATACGGGCTAGCTACCGTAATTTCTTCTACCCCCACCAACGCTGGCAGTTCAGCGGACTAAGACTGACGGAAGACGCATGACGGTCGCGGCGGAGGCGGTTGAGCTGGGTCCGCTCCAGGGCTTTCACGACCTCGCCCACGGCGAGGACGACTTCCGGAAGGCGGTGCTCGACGGCTTATCGCAGCCCCAGAAACGGATCCCCTGCAAGTACCTCTACGACGAACGCGGCGCCCGACTCTTCGACCAGATCTGCGCGCTTGAAGAGTACTACCTGACCCGCACCGAAATCGCGCTGCTCGAGCAGCACTGCGGCGAAATCGCCCAGCTGGCCGGACCAAATGTGAGCCTCGTGGAGTTCGGCAGCGGCTCAAGCCTCAAAGTGCGCATCATTCTCGATGCCCTGTGGACCCCGGCCACCTACATCCCGGTCGACATCTCTCGCGAGCACCTGATCGAATCCGCGCGGGCGCTGGCGGAGGGCTATCCAGACGTGGCGGTGATCCCTGTATGTGCCGACTACACCCGGGCCTTCAGCCTGCCCGATGGCGCCTCTGGGGAGCCACGGGTGGGATTCTTTCCCGGCTCCACCATCGGCAACCTCACGCCGATGGAGGCGACGGTCTTCCTCAAGAAGGCCGCGGCGGCGCTCGGCGCCGGCGGTGGCTTCCTCGTTGGCGTGGACCTCAAGAAGGACGCGCGCGTGCTAAATGCGGCGTACAACGATTCGCGGGGCGTGACGGCGGCCTTCAGCCTCAACCTGCTCGCCCGCGTCAACCGAGAGCTGGGAGCCGACTTCGACCTTGGTGCCTTCGTCCACACCGCCCGGTACAACACGGAGAAGGGGTGCGTTGAAATGCATTTGTCCAGCCGCTCACGCCAGGCGGTGACCGTGCGCGGCATCCGTTTCACCTTCGAGGAAGGGGAGCGCATCCACACCGAGGACTCCTACAAATACACCGTCGGCGAGTTCCACGCGCTCGCCCGCAGCGCCGGGTGGCAGCCGGCACGGACCTGGATCGACCGGAACCGCCTGTTCAGCGTCCATTACCTGGAGGCGGTCTAGAACTTCGTTTCGCTGGCGCCATAGCCTCAGGGTTGATCCCCTCCTCCAACGACGGCGGAGGCCCGCGCCGTCGACTCCCTCCCGCCCGGGGAGGTGGATTTCAAGGCGATGTTGATGGGTTCAGCCCTCCTCCTCGACGGGGAGGGCCCGGGGCAATCCACGGATTCGTAGGCACGAGCGCAGATTCGGTGGGGACTAGGGCGCCTTCACCACCTCTTCGGACAGGATGGCGAACAACAGGTGGTCGTGCCACACCCCATTGATACGCAGGTATTTCACCGCATAGCCCTCCTCCCGGAACCCCAGCTTGCGCAACAGGCCCTTGCTCGCCTCGTTGTTTGGCAGGCATGCCGCCTCGAGTCGATGCAGGCGTAACTCATCGAAGGCGAAGGCCATCACACAGCGGAGCGACTCGGTCATATAGCCGCGACGGGCGTGAGGCTGGCCGATCCAGTAGCCGAGATCCGCGGCCTGGGCCACGCCACGGCGCACGTGGCTGAGGGTGACACCGCCGAGAAGGACATCGCCCTTGCGGCGAAAGACATGGAAGGCATAGCCGGTGTCGTCATGCCACTCCTGCCGGGTCCGACGCAGGCGCTCGCGGTAGACGGACCGGGCGAGCGCATCGCGGGTCCAGGTCGGCTCCCACGGCTCCAGAAACGAGCGCGAGGCGGCGCGCAGGTCGGTCCACTGGCGCCAGTCGCGCTCCTGCGGCGGGTGCAGGTAGACCCTGGGACCGATCTGGCGCACGGCCGGCAAGCCGCTGGATCTCGGATGCAGAAACCGCATCATTCGCACCCGAGCTATTACCTTTGAGGCCTCCACGCCGACTCCTTCGCCTTGGCGCTCAAGCGAGGCGCCCGGAAATCACGTCGTAGGTTTCGAGCCGGCCGATCGGCCCGATCGCGGCGACGACCGGGCGGGACGAGAGCAGGCGCCGGGCCACCCGGCTCACGGTAGCGGCGTCCACCGCCTCGATCTCCTCGGCGACCTCCGAGGCCGGGATCGGACGGCC
>CAJXNA010000198.1 GCA_913056415.1 uncultured Chloroflexota bacterium
GGCGCCCAGGATGGTGCGGTTGGCGGGGGTCACCACCAAGCCCTCCCCGCCGGGCAGCCTGAAGACGGGGAGACGGGGCCAAAAGGGGTTAGGAAACGACGGCGGCTCCGGCCGACGCAACGGCGTGGTCGTCCTCAACCGTGCTGCCGGACACGCCGATTCCGCCGATGACCTCTCCGGCGCTGTTTTTGAGTGGCAGGCCGCCGGGGAAGGTAATCAGCCCATCGTTGGAATGCTCAATGTTATATAGCGGCCCGCCGGGTTGAGAGAGCTTGCCGATATCGCCTGTAGGCATGTCGAACCAGCGAGCGGTCCGGGCCTTCTTCTGTGAGATGTCGATGGAACCCAACCACGCCCCGTCCATTCGGGCAAAGGCCTTCAGGTTGGCGCCCACATCTACCACCGCGATATCCATCTTCACGCCCATTTCCTTGGCCTTGTTATGGGCCGCGTCAACCGCCTGTTGGGCTTGGGTCAAAGTGATGTCAGCCATGTCTCACCTCTCCTTTCTCTTTCTAAAAAACATTCCAATACTTTCCTTCGCCGTCAACCCCGCTGCCAGGGGCGATTACGGGTGCAGAATGACCTTTGTGTATCCGTCCTCACGCCGGTCGAACTTTTGGTAGGCATCGGGCGCCTGATCCATAGGCACCTCGTGGGACACCACAAAGCTGGGCTTGGCCCTGCCGGCGATGATCAGGTCGCGCAGGTGGGCATTGTAGCGCTTGACGTTGCACTGCCCGGTACCCAGGCGCAGGCCCTTCTCGAACAGCCTGCCAAAGTTAATCGATAGAGCCCCCCGCTTTGCGTTCTCATCCACTCCGCCGGGGTCAGACGGTACGTACAGCCCGGGGATCCCCAGAGCGCCGGTGGGGTTGACCGCCTCGATCAACTGGTTCAGGACGATGTTGGGTACCTCGTCCTGCTCACCTCCGACGGCAGAGGAACCTGCCCTGGTCGCCTGGTAGCCGACCGCGTCGATTCCCTTGTCGACGCCGTTGCCGTTGCGTCGCTCCTTGATCTGCTGAACCGGGTCGGCTTTATCGTAGTTGATAGGTATCGCACCGATCTCCTTGGCCTTGTCCAGGCGCTCCTTCACGTGGTCGACGGAGTATACCTCGGAGGCACCCCTGACCAAACAGCTATACGCGGCCATGAGACCGACCGGGCCCGCTCCGAATACGGCCACACTCTCACCTGGCTTTACACCGGCCAGCTCCGCGCCGTGGTAGCCCGTCGGAAAGATGTCGGCCAGCAGGGCGAAGTCTGCCTCGTGTTGCGCTCCTTGGGGAAGAGGCAGGCAGTTGAAGTCCGCGAACGGAACCTGAAGGTACTCTGCCTGGCCCCCCACCCATGGCCCCATAGCGACGTAGCCATAAGCGCCCCCTGCAAATCCAGGGTTAACCGTGACACAGAATCCCGTGAAGCCATTGAGGCAGTTCTTGCAGAACCCGCAGGCGACGTTGAAGGGCATAACCACCCGGTCGCCGACCTTCCGCTCCTTAACCGCGGGGCCCACCTCCTGGATGATCCCCATGTTTTCGTGGCCGAACACGATCCCCGGCTCCGCCGCTGTCCGACCCTCGTACATGTGCAGGTCAGAGCCGCAGATGCACGACGATGTGATCTTTACGATCGCGTCGTTCGGGTGTTGGATCTTTGGGTCCGGTACGTTCTCCACGGCCACTCGGAACGGCTCTTTGTACACAACAGCTCTCATGAGTACGCCTCCTTCTCTATAGTCCGGATGCCGACGCGGGGATAGCCGTCAGCCCACAGGGTGGTGCCCTCATTTTTGGTAGGCATAGCTGTAGCTGGGGCTGACGACCTTGCCCCCGTCCACAATCAGGTAGTCCCGTTGGAGGGGACGTCCTTCAAAGAAGTGCAGGAGACAATCGCGGATTCCGTCGGCGTAGCGCTTTTGGGCCTCCAGGGACGTTCCGGAGACATGGGGCGTCATGGCGTGATTGGGCATATTCCGCCACGGGTGGCCGGGCGGCGCCGGTTGGGGGTACCAGACATCGCCGGCGTAGCCGGCCAGGTGCCCTGCATTCATTACCTCGACGAGGGCGTCCGTGTCAACTATCCGCCCCCGGGCCGTGTTGACCAGGTAGGCGCCCTTTTTCATGCTATAGAGGCGCTCGCGGTTGAACAACCCATCGGTTTGCGGCGTGAGGGGAATGTTGATGCTGATCACATCGCACTGCGGAATAAGGGCATCAAGCGGCATGTAGCGAGCGCCGAGGACCTGCTCTTCCGGGGTGTTCAAACGCCGATAATCATAGTAGTAGGTTTGGACGTCGAAGGGCTTCAGCCGGGCGGCCACCCGCTGGCCGATGCGCCCCATGCCCACGATGCCGACGATCTTGTCTTCCAGGTCGTGGGCTTTTGCGGCGATCTTGCCGATATCCCAGCCGCCGTCGATCACCTCCTTGTAGGAGGGGATGTAGTTGCGGACCAGAGTCAGAATCTGCATGACTACGTGCTCGGCCACACTAACGACGTTGCTACCCGTGATCTCGGCCACGGTGATGTTCCGTTCCGCCGCCGCGGCTAAGTCGAAATGGTCGGAGCCAACGCCGGCGGTGAGCAAGAGGCGAAGCTTCGGCGCCTTCTCGATCCTTTCCCTGGTGATATAGGCGGGCCAGAACGGCGTGGCGATCAGGACGTCTACCGTCGGGAGATGCCTATCGAGCTCGCTCCCTGTGTCGGTCAAGGCGACCAACTCGTGGCCCTTGGCCTCGACCATTTCGCGCAGCCCGAGAGCGTTTTCCGCGCATCCCAAGAGCTCGGGAGTCTCCTCTGCGGCTGAGCCGCCCGGGTAGAGGACAGCGACCACTTTCATGGCTCACTCCTTGACAGAAGCTTCCGCTTTGGCGACGTAACGGTACAATGACACCGTTGCGATGTCAACTTCCTGAGGGCCTAGGCTCGAATCCCACCGGGCCCTCTACTAGTCCGCCGCGTCAGAACCAGCGCGTGGTGACTACCTTGTGTCGGGTGTAGAAGCGGAATGAGTCTACTCCAGTGGCGTGCAGGTCGCCAAAGAAGGAGCCCTTCCAGCCGGTGAAAGGGAAGAACGCCATCGGCGCCGCTATGCCGATGTTGATCCCCAACATTCCGGCCTGCACTCGCCGACGGAACTCCCGTGCGTTCTTGCCGGAGGTCGTGAAGATGGAGGCCATATTCCCATAAGGGCTTCTGTTGACCGCCTCGATCGCCTGCTCAATGTCGGAGCAGCGCACCACGGACAGTACCGGTCCGAACAACTCCTCCCGCCAGATACGCATGTCGGGGGTCACCCGGTCGAGTATCGTGGGGCCCAGGAAAAACCCCTCGGAGGGACCGGACCCGCGGCCGTCCGCCACCAAGACAGCCTCGGTCCTCTCAGCTTCGTCAATCCAACTTATCAGCTCCTTGCGGCGCTCTTCGCGAATCACCGGTCCCATGTCAGTATCAGGCCGGTCACCGGGGCCAAGCTTCAGCCGACCGGCGTGCTCCACCAGCTCGGTCACCAGCGCGTCCGCGATGGAACCCACCCCCACCGCTACGCTGCCGGCCAGGCAGCGCTGCCCAGCGTTGCCGAACGCTGACGAGATAAGAGCGGGCAGTGAGCTGTCCAAGTCCGCGTCGTCCATTACGATGAGGTGGTTCTTGGCGCCGCCCAGGGCCTGTACCCGTTTGCCGTTCTCCGCCGCCGTCGTGTAGACGTACTTGGCGACCGCTGCCGAGCCTACGAATGACACCGCCGCTACGTCGGGGTGCCGCAGCAAAGCATCGACGGCATCCTTCGCCCCGTGCACCACGTTCAGGACTCCGTCGGGCAGGCCAGCCTGCTGTGCTAGCTCCGCCAGCCGGACCGCCGAAAGGGGTGTCCGCTGGGAGGGCTTGAGCACGAAGGTGTTGCCGCACACGAGCGCCACCGGCACCATCCACAGCGGCACCATGTTTGGGAAGTTGAAGGGGGTTATCCCCACGACTACGCCCACCGGATACCGGACCAGCTCCTGGTCGATCCCACGGGCGACCTGCTCCAACTTGGTACCCATGAGAAGGGTTGGGGCGCCGCAGGCGAAGTCCACGGTCTCTATGCCTCTACGCACCTCGCCGCGGGCTTCGGCCAAGGTCTTGCCGTTTTCGCGCACCACCAGCAGGGAAAGCTCCTCGAACTGCTCCTCGAGTAGTTGCTTGAACCGGAACATCACCTGCGCCCGTTCCGTCACTGGGGTTTCGCTCCACGCGGGGAAGGCCTCGTTGGCCGCTACTACCGCCCTATT
>CAJXNA010000199.1 GCA_913056415.1 uncultured Chloroflexota bacterium
CTGCCGATCTGACTGGCCCCTCTGTGAGGGGCAGCTCATCCCGCCTCTGGAGGGGTCGGTCCTCATCGAGTACTCACACCGGCTCGCCGCGGCGAGCGTAGGGCTGATAATCCTGGGCACGGCGATCGCGGCCTGGCTGTGGTACCGCGAAAATCGCTTCGTCGTGGCCGGCAGCACGATCGCGGTCGTGCTGGTCACCGTGCAAGCGCTGGTGGGAGGCGTGACCGTCAATATGGAGCTGCCGGACACCATAGTCGCCCTCCACCTGGCGATCGCCCTGGTCCTCCTGGCGGTACTCGTCGCCACGACCATCGTCGCCTTCCGGTATCGTCGTCTCCCTCTGTCTGACACCCCGGATCCCGATCGCGTGCTGTCGCCTGGCGCCGCCCCCGGCCTGGCCGCGGTGACCGCTCTGGCTACGTTCGGGCTCATTCTTCTCGGCTCCTACGTGGCGAACAGCGGCGCCGCCCTGGTCTACCCGGACTGGCCTCTGTTCGACGGTGGGCTGTTGTCCGCCGGCGGCCGCCTGGCCGACCTCCATTACGCTCACCGGCTGATGGCGGTCGTCGTGGGCCTGCTGGTGCTGGCGGTGGCAGTGCAGACGTGGCGGCAGGGGCGGCGACCGGCCCTCATTGCGGCGATGGGTTGCGCCCTGGTACTGTATGTGGCTGAGGTGTTTGTGGGCGCCAGCAACATCTGGTTCGAACTGGCCACCTCAGTGCGTATCGTTCACCTGGCGTTAGCGTCGGCGCTATGGGTGGCGCTGGTGTTCACCGCGACCTGGGGCTACGCCGAGCGTAATGGAGCATCGGGGGAAATAAAGTAGATGCAAGGCACTATCGCAGCGCAGAGGGTTCGTGGCCTGCGTGAGGCCGCTCTGGCTTACCTGAGCCTCACAAAGCCGCGCATCATTATGCTCCTGCTCATCACCACGGTACCCGCCATGATCCTGGCGGAGGGCGGCTGGCCCTCGCCCTGGCTGATACTGGTGACCGTGGCCGGAGGCGCAATCGTTGCCGGCGGCGCTAACGCCATGAACTGCTACTTCGACCGCGACATCGATCGCGTGATGCAGCGGACGCGGAGCAGGCCGCTGCCGGCGGGTCAGATAGAGCCGGAGAGAGCGGTCATCTTCGCGCTCCTGCTAGCGGCCATAGGGTTTCTGATGCTGCAGACGTTTGCCAACCTGCTGGCGGCCACCCTTACGCTGGGGGCGTTCGCCTTCTACGTTGTGGTGTACACGTTGCTGCTCAAACGCACGACGCCGCTGAACATCGTCATCGGTGGCGCCGCCGGGGCGATGCCGCCGGTAGTGGGTTGGGCGGCCGTCACCGGCGAAGTAGGGCTGCCGGCGCTGGTGCTATTCGGGATAGTGGCGGTGTGGACGCCGCCCCACTTCTGGGCTCTGGCGCTCAATTACAGCAGCGATTACCAGCGGGCCGGCGTTCCCATGCTACCGGCGGTCTCGGGAGGAGAGGAGACGAAGCGTCAGATTTTGCTCTACTCATTGGCGCTGGTGGCTATCTCTCTCCTCTTGCCCCTTTCGGGCGTGACCGGTCTCATCTATCTGAGCGCGGCCCTCGTCCTGGGTGGGATGTTCCTGTTTTACGCCTTCCGCCTCTGGCGCGGGACATCGACGGGTGCAGCCTCGGCCCTGTTCCGCTATTCGATCATCTACCTGGCTCTGCTGTTCGGGGCGATGGCAGTGGATGGGCTCGTGGGAGCGTAGGTTCGCGTTGACTTGGGGTCGTGCGAGGCGGATCATATCGGTTGTGACTCCTGCCGGGCGGGTCCGGCTCCAGCGCTTTCGACACTGATCGATGAAGGAGATCCGTGGGAGGTAATAGCGTCCAAGTGAGACGCTTGGTTGCGGCTGCTCTTCTGATAGCCGTTCTGGCGCTGCTGGTGGGTTGTGGTGCCGTGGACGATCCCCAGAATACGTTCGCGGCGGAGGGCGATGTCGCTCGGAAGCAGCGCGACCTTCTCATTATCTGGGTGCTGGGCCCGGCGGCCGTAATCTTCGTCGTCATGCAGGCGTTGTTGATCTACGCTCTCATTCGCTTTCGTCGGAAGAAGGGGCGGGAGCTTCCCCGGCAGGTGCATGGGAATAACCGCTTAGAGGTGGCGCGGACGATCGCGCCGGCGATCCTGCTCCTCATTATCACTGTGCCTACGATCATCGGCGTTGCAGATATTGGCCGTGCGCCCGCGGATGACGCCTTGCAGGTCAGAGTCACCGCCTTCCAATTTCGATGGCTATTCGAATACTTGGACCCCGAGTACGCGGATGCGAATGGCGAGCCTCTGCGCATCGCCAACGAGTTGCATATCCCGGTGGACCGGGAGATCGGTGTCACGCTGGAGTCGGTGGACGTCATCCACAGCTTCTGGGTGCCCAAACTGGCAGGGAAGCTGGATGTGATCCCAGGCCGGACGAACAGCATGTGGTTCAACGCTACCAAGATTGGTTCGTACTCCGGGCAGTGCGCTGAGTTCTGCGGCTTCCAACATGCCGACATGCGGCTCATCGTCGTTGCTGAGAGCGAGGAGGACTTTGAGGCGTGGGTTGCGGATCAGCTTGAGGGAGGCGGGGCAGCCCGCTCGCGAGCCGGCGAGCCGGCGCTAGCCTCGCACGGAGAGTAAGCCATGGCGAGAGTGATTGAACCGGGGCCCGGGACGATGGTGGGGGCGCTGCGGCAGCTCCGCGGGGACGCGGAGTCCTACCAGGGGATCTGGAGCTGGCTCACGACCGTCGATCACAAACGAATCGGCGTCATGTACGGCGTGACCGCCTTCGTCTTCTTCCTCATGGGTGGAATCGAGGCGCTTCTGCTGCGGATGCAGCTCAGCTCGCCCAACAGCGGAGTTTTGGATCCCGACCAGTACAACCGTATCTTCACGATGCACGGCACGACGATGATCTTCCTGGTGGTGATGCCCCTGAGCGCCGCCTTCTTCAACCTCCTGACGCCGCTGATGATCGGCGCCCGCGACGTCGCCTTCCCGCGCCTTAACGCATTCAGCTTCTGGGTGTTCCTGGGTGGCGGCCTGTTCATGAACGCCAGCTTCTTCACGGGGGGCAACATATTGCAGGGGGAGCTGGGCGCGCCTGATGCCGGCTGGTTCGGCTACGCCCCGCTGTCGCTCCAGTCCGCGGGAACGGGGATAGACTTCTGGGCGTTCGGCCTTCTGATCCTCGGCGTCGCCTCGATGGCGTCTGGGTTCAACTTCATCGTCACGATCTTCAACATGCGGGCGCCGGGGATGACGTTGCTTCGCATGCCGCTGTTCGTCTGGATGACGCTTATCACCTCCTTCCTCATCATCTTCGCCATGCCGATAATCACCGTCGCCCTGTTTCAGCTCCTGTTCGACCGTCTGTATGGCGCCAACTTCTTCAACTTCGCCGCGGGCGGCCAGCCGTTGCTATGGCAGCATATGTTCTGGCTGTTCGGCCATCCCGAAGTCTATATTTTGATCTTGCCTGCTATGGGGATCATCTCGGAGGTGCTGCCCACCTTCTCTCGCAAGCCGCTGTTCGGCTATCAGTTTGTGGTCTTATCAGGCCTCGCAATCGCCTTTATGAGCTGGGGGGTGTGGGCGCACCACATGTTAACAACGGGGCTGGGCCCGATAGCGAACTCGGCATTCGCGGTGTCCACGATCCTGATCGCGGTGCCCACGGGTGTCAAGATATTCAACTGGATGGCTACGTTGTGGGGTGGGTCCATCAGCCTGAAGACGCCGCTGTTCTTCGCGGTGGGCTTCATCTCGATGTTCGTTATCGGCGGGCTAACGGGGGTGATACATTCCATAGTGCCGTCGGACTATCAGCAGCAGGACACCTACTTCGTCGTCGCGCACCTCCACCAAGTGCTGCTGGGTGGGGCGATGTTCGGCTTGTTCGCGGGGATCTACTACTGGTTCCCGAAGTTCACGGGCCGCCTGCTGCACGAGGGTTGGGGCCAGCTGCACTTCTGGCTGATGTTCATCGGGTTTAACGTCACGTTCCAGCCGATGATGATCTTGGGTCTGCTGGGTATGCCACGTCGGATATACAGCTACCCTGAGGGGACGGGGTGGGAATGGTGGAATACGGTGGCGACTGCGGGCGCGTTGCTCATCGGACTTTCGATTCTGGTGTTCATGTTCAACGTGGTGCTTAGCCTTCGCAGGAAGGAAGAGGCCGGGCCGGACCCGTGGGACGGGCGTACCCTGGAGTGGGCGATACCTTCGCCGCCGCCGGCT
>CAJXNA010000200.1 GCA_913056415.1 uncultured Chloroflexota bacterium
TGGTGGTCAACGAGACCGGCTCCAGCATCAACAGCATGCTGCTGGTAGCGGCCTGGATCGTGCCCTCCATCCTCCTTGGGATTCCGGCGGGGGGGCTGGCGGACGTCCTGCCGAGGCGCCCGCTGCTGGTCCTGGGATACGCGGTGCGCGTCGCCCTCGTCGTCCTGATGATCGTCAGCGTGGACGATGTGTGGACCATATACCTGCTAGTGCTGGCTTTCTCCACCGTGAACCAGTTTACCGGGCCGGCTGAATCGGCGGCGCTGCCGGGGCTGGTGCGGCGAGACCAGTTGACGGGCGGCAACTCCTGGATGTTGCTCACGATCATGGTGGGGCAGGCGGTGGGGGCGGTGGCCCTGGCGCCGTTCATGCTGAAGATATTCGGCGTGAGGGCCTCTCTGGGTATGTCAGCGGGGCTGTTCCTGACGGCGGCCTTTATCGTGTCGCAGGTGGCGGGGCTGCGGGCAGGCGCTGGTGGCGAAGGCGGACAGCGGGAGCGTGGCAGTCTGATGGACGCCCTCACGGTCGGCTGGAAGGTGCTGCGCTCTAGTCGGCAGGCGTTCCTGGCGCTGGTATACCTGACCGTGGTGGCTACGCTGTCCAGGGCGCTGGCGGTGCTGGCCCCACGCTACGCTGAGGATGTGTTGGGCATTGACGGGGAAGACGTCGTGTTCCTGGTGGCGCCGGCGGCCGTCGGGGCGCTGGTCGCGCTGGTGCTCACGCCGCCGCTGGCGCGCCGATTCGGGGCAGTGAGGGTCGCGGCCGTGGGGTTCCTGATGTACGTGCTGGCTATCGCCGGGCTGGGCCTTGTGGTCTACGTGCGGGACTTTATCGCGGACAACGTGGAGCTGAGGCTGGCGTTCGTGGAGCAGGAGGTAGGCGCGGGGTCGATCTCTGTTGTCACGACGGCGATGATCCTGGCGATCCCGGGGGGCTTCGCGGCGACCGTGGTCGGCGTTGCGGGGAAGGCGATCCTGAACCAGGAAGCGCCGGAGGGGAAGCAGGCGCGGGTGTTCGCCACCCAGACCGCTCTCTCCGATGCGCTGTCGCTGCTGCCGCTGTTCGCTATAGGTGGCGTGGCGGAGCTGGTGGGGGTGCGGGAGGTGCTGCTGGTGGCGGCGGTAACCGCCTTCCTGGTGGGCGTGTACCTGAGCGTATCGCGTCGCTTCGGGCCGCCGCCGCAGGTGCAGCCGGCAGGCGTTGGCTGACCTACCAGTAGTTGATCTCGCCCTGGATCATCGCGCGGGCGATGACCAGGCGCTGGATCTGGGACGTCCCCTCCACGATTGTGAGCTGACGGGCGTCGCGGTAGTGGCGCTCCAGCGGGTGATCCTTCATGTAGCCCTGCGCGCCCAGGATCTGGATCGCGTCCGAGGAGACGCGGATGGACATCTCCGTGGCGAACGTCTTGGCGATGGAGAGGTAGGGCGCGTCCTGGCGTTCGTACTTGCCGGCGTCCACGAGGGAGGCGGCGTGGTAGACGAGGCGACGGGCGGCCTCGATCTGGATGGCGGCGTCGGCCAGCATCATCTGGATCGCCTGGTGGTCGACGAGGGGCTTGCCGAAGGTTTTGCGCTCGCGGGCGTAGTCCAGGGCGTAGGCGATGGCGCCCTCGGCCAGGCCCAGGCCACGGGCGCCCACCACGGGGCGGCAGGTGTTGAGGGTGAGCATAGCCGTGCCGAAGGCGCGCCCGTCCTCGCCGAGGCGATTGGCGGCGGAGACGCGGCACTCCTGGAGGACGATGTTCGCCGTGGGCACGCCGATGACGCCCATCTTGCGGTCGGTGCGGGGCACCGAGAAGCCGGGGGAGTCTGCGGGCACGACGAAGGCGGAGATAGCACGGGTGCCGTCGTCGCCGGTCTTGGCGAAGAAGATGACGTAGTCGGCTACGGAGCCGCCGGAGATGTACACCTTCTCGCCGTCGATGACGTAGTCGTCGCCGTCGCGACGGGCCCTCGACTCGATAGCGGCGACGTCGGAGCCGGCGTTGGGTTCGGTGAGGCAGAATGCGCCCCTGATCTCGCCCGCGGCGGAGCGGGGCAGCCACTGGCGCTTCTGCTCCTCGGAGCCGCCGAGGTTGATCGGCTGGGTGGAGAGGGCGGAGAGGAGGAGGATGAGGGCGGAGGAGTTGCAGTACTTGGCGATCTCCTCCACGGCCAGGGCGAGGGCGAGGAAGCCGGCGCCGCTGCCGCCGTACTCCTGGGGGATGGAGAGCCCTAGCAGCCCGACATCCCGGTAGGCGGCGAAGACCTCCTCCGGGTACTCACCCGTCTCGTCCATCTCGGCGGCGCGTGGCGCCACCTTCTCGCGGGCCACGCGGCGGGCGGTATCGCGGATCAGCTTGTGGGCGTCGGAGAGCTCGTAGTCCATGGCCACTTCATTCTACAGGATGACATCACTTGGCGCGGTCGCAGGGGACGCCGTGCGCGCTTAGCCGCTCCAGCCACAAGTCCACGGGATCGGCGGCGAAGATCGCCTCCAGCAGGCGGCCCAGCCCTCCTCGCGGCGCCGCGACCTGGGCGGCGTCCCAGGAGCCGCGGTAGGCGAGCTCCGGCCGGCCCACGCACTTGGCCAGCGCCCGCCACTGCGCTTCGTTCTCGCAGGCCAGGGATAGCCGGCCATCGCGGCAGCGGTAGCGGCGTCGGGCGGGCGAGGCTGGCTGCGCTGCCCTCACTTGGCTCACACACGTTCCGCGCTGCCTAGGGTCGGCGGCCTTCCACGTACCGTGCTGCCAATCACAAGGCCGGCTGTAATGAGCACCAGGTTCTTAATCACGAACTCGCCGGTGATCGTTAGCAGCAGTGGGTTGCTGGATTGAAACGATAGCCCGGGATGGATGACCAAGACGAGGAATGTTCCCGCCATCTGCGCCCAGAACAGCAAAAGTGTTAGGCGAAGTGCGACTGGCAGCAGCAGGCCCAGCCCTACCGCTATCTCCCACACGCCCAAGAACCGCACGAAGAAGCCGGATGGGAGCCAGTACACCGTGTCGGCGACCAGGTCGGCCACCGGGCTTCGATCTACCACTTTCAGCGCCCCAAACCAGATGAAAACCATCCCCACTGCTAGTCGCAGCAGGGTAATGCCATGAGCGCGCATGAACCCTGCTAACAGGGAGTCCAGCCGTTCCCATCCCCGCCGTGCCCTCGGGGGCAGCAGCCCTTCGATTAGTCGCTCCAAGTCGAGGCGATCCCCAATACTGAATGCCATCTCGCGCCACCTCTACGGCTATGATACCGCTATTGCATCACGCGGCCGCCGTCGATGTTGATCGCCTGGCCGTGGACGTAGGAGGCGTCCGGCCCGCACAGGAAGGCGACCAGCTCCCCGATCTCCTCCGGGTTCCCCTCGCGGCCCAGGGGGATGGTGCGCATGACGGCATCGCGGATGGGGCCCTGCTGGACGATGTCTTTCATGCGGTACGTCCCCACCAGGCCGGGGCAGACGCAGTTCACGTTGATGCCGTGGGGGGCGAGCTCCTGCGCCAGCACCCGCGTGAACAGGATGATGCCCGCCTTGGTGACGCCGTAGGCGGCGAAGGTGGGGATCCCTTCGCGGCCAGCGATCGAGGAGATGTTGACGATGCGGCCGCCCTCGCCCTGCTCGATCAGCACCTGGGCGACGGCCTTGGTGACGAGGAACGTCCCCGTCAGGTTCACCTCGATCACCTTGCGCCACTCCGCCTCCTCAAGCTGCACTACGGGCACGCGGTCGTTGCCGCGGGCGGCGGCGGCGTTGTTCACCAGGATGTCGATGCGGCCCAGCTTGCGGCGGGTCTCGTCCACCAGGCGCTGCACCTGGTCCGCCTTGGTGATGTCGACGACCATGGATAGAGCCTTGCTTCCCAGCGCCCGTATCTCGTCGGCGACCGAGTCGATGTCCCGCCAGCCCATCGCCTTCTCGTCCTCGGGGTAGGCCTCCGGAGGGCGGTCGGAGCCGGTGACGGCGACGTCGACGCCCCAGTCGTCCATCTCGAAGGCCATGGTCCCCAGGGAGGCGATAGCATCGACCATCAGCAACGCCGGATGCCCGGCCGCGTCCATGGCCTTGCGGATGGCGGGGATATCGTTGACCACGGCCGATGCGGTATCGACCTGCACGACCAGCACCGCCTTGATCTCGCCCGCCTGGTCCTGGCCGAGACGGGCCTCGACCGCCGCCGGGTCGACGGCGCGGCGCCAGTCACCGGGCAGCCGTTCCACCTCGACGCCGAGCATGGCC
>CAJXNA010000201.1 GCA_913056415.1 uncultured Chloroflexota bacterium
CCGCGGGGGCCAGACGGGGCAGTTCCTGTTCGCGCTGGCCGAGGGTGCGGCGCTGGCTCTCGTTAGCTGGCAGGCGGGAGTGCTGGACACCAACATCTTCGGCGGTGTCTCGGACTCGGCCGTCTCCGCGGGCGGGCCCGGCTCCCTGGTGGCGATTGGGGCGGCGTACGTCATCGGCGCGGTCATGATCGTGCTGCCCTGCGGTTTCCCATCCGTGTTCGTGGTGCCGTCGATCCTGGGCTCCCGGAAGGGGCTGTCGCAGCGGGGTGTGCTGAGCGGGCTGTTCCTGCTCGGGAGCGCCCTGCCGTTGGCGGCGGTGGGAGTCGGCCTCGGCTTTGCCGGCGAGGGCGTCCTCGACCTGCTGAGCGAGCAGTCGGCGAGGATGAGCTTCTCCGTCGGCCTCTACTCCGCCCTGGGTATTTTGGCCGTCGTCTACGCCCTGGGCGAGCTGGGGCTCTTCAATGTGCCCAGCCTTCTGGGCAGGATCACCGGACCCGACATGCCAGACCAGGAGAAGCCGTACCGGCGGGCGCTGGTGCTGGGGGGCACCTTCGGGGGCGGCCTGGGGATCGGTTGCCCTATGCCCACCTACTACATCCTCCTGGGCTGGGTGGTGGCGGCGGGGGACCCGTTGTACGGTGCGATCCTGCTGGGGGTCTACGGCCTAGGCCGGCTGGTACCGGCGCTGGCCCTCGGCGCCCTCATCGTCGCCGGGACGGACCGCCGCAAGGTGTCGCAGGGGATGACCTCCTTCCGGGAGAGCACGAGCGGGCTGACGAACGGCATCCTCGGGGGCATGGGCTCCTACCTCATCGTCCTGTTCGGCGGTGTGGTGCTATACAGAACGCTGACGTTGTAAACGTGAGATAGCGAGATGAGTGTCGAAGAGAAGGAGCAGCAAAAGAAGATAGAGGAGCTTACCGTCCCCGTGGCGGGGATGACCTGCGCCGCCTGCGTCAGCACCATCGAGAAGGCGCTACGCGGTCTGCCCGGTGTCAAGGAGGCGGCGGTGAGCCTGGCCGGGGGAAAGGCCGCCGTCAAGCTGGACCCCGAGGCCTGCACCCTGCCGGACATCGAGCGCGTCATTGAGGACGTGGGTTACGAGGTGCCGTGGTCTCGCCTTCAGCTTCTCGTGCTGGGTATGACGGGTCCGCCTCAGGCGGACGAGGAGAACATCATGGCCGCCCTGAAGGCGCTGCCCGGCGTCGTCGCCGTGGAGGCCACATCAGCCACGGACAGCGTAAGCGTGGAGTTCTCCGACGCTCTGGTGTCCGGAGCGACGATAAAGAAGACGGTTCGCGGGCTGGGCTACGAGGTGTCGGAGAAGGGCGAGGGGGAGGACGCCCTGGACCGCGAGCGCAACCTGCGCCAGAGCGAGATACGGCGGCAGCTGCTGAACATGGCGTTCGCCTGGCCCCTGGGCGCCCTGGTGATGCTGGGCACGTTCAGCGAGTTCTGGGTGTTCAAGGGCATCGTGCCCTCCTTCATGGGCGAGAAGCTGTTCCTGTTCGCTCTCACCACACCCATAGTCGTCGGCCCGGGGCGTCAGTTCTTCGTCAACTCCTGGAATGGCCTCCGCCGCGGCGTCACCGATATGAACCTCCTCTACGCCACCGGCATCGGCGCCGCCTATCTGATCGCCGTCATCAACACGTTCTGGCCCGGAGCGGGGTTCGGCGGCGAGAAGGCCACCTTCTACGAGGCGGCGGCCCTCCTCACCGCTTTCATCGTCCTGGGCCGCTATCTGGAGGCCGTTACCCGCGGCCGCACCTCGGAGGCGATCCGCAAGCTGATGAAGCTGCAGCCGAAGCGGGCACGGGTGGTTCGCGACGGCAAGGAGATCGATATACCGGCCGATGAGGTGGAGGCCGGGGACGTCTGCCTGGTCCGCCCAGGCGAGAGTATCCCCGTAGACGGCGTGGTCGTCGATGGCTACTCCGCCGTGGACGAGGCGATGGTCACGGGGGAGAGCCTGCCCGTGGAGAAACGCGCCGGCGACGAGGTGATAGGCGGCACGATGAACAAGACCGGCGCCTTTCGCTTCCGCGCCACCCGCATAGGAGCGGAGACAGCGCTGTCTCAGATCATAAAGCTGGTGGAGGAGGCGCAGATGACGAAGGCGCCCATCCAGGCGCTGGCCGATAAGGTGGCGGGCCACTTCATCCTGGCCGTGCACGCCCTGGCGCTGGCCGTCTTCCTGTTCTGGTTCTTCGTTGGCTTCGAACTCTGGTTCTCGCCGGACACCCGACTGGTGCTCACGCCGTACAAGCTGGAAGACCTGGAGGTGTTTGGGCTGGCGCTCCTAATCTCCGTGACGGTCCTCGTCATCTCTTGCCCTTGCGCTGTGGGGCTGGCGACGCCCAGCGCCATGATGGCCGGCACCGGCAAGGGCGCCGAGTTCGGCATCCTGTTCAAGGGCGCCGACGCTATGGAGGCCACCGCCAAGGTGAAAGTCGTGGTGCTGGATAAGACAGGCACCCTGACCAAGGGCGAGCCCTCGGTGACCGACGTCGTGGCCGTGAATGGGCCCTCCGACGAAGTGCTGCGTCTGGCGGCAGCGGCGGAGGTGAACTCCGAGCACCCTCTGGGTGAGGCGATCGTGCGCGGCGCCGCCGAGCGGAACATCGATGTCCGGGCAGCGGACAGCTTCCAGGCCGTGCCCGGCCAGGGTGTGGAGGCCCAGCTTGACGGCAGGACTGTTCTCTTGGGCAACCGCAAGCTCATGGCGGAGCGAGATGTCAGCCTGGACGGGCTGCTCCCGGAAGCGGAGCGTCTGGAGGGCGAAGGCAAGACGGTGATGTTCGTGGCCGCGGACGGGCGCACGATGGGGTTGGTGGCCGTCGCCGACACGCTGAAGGAGACCTCGGCCCGCGCCGTGCGAGAGCTCAAGCGGCTGGGCATGGAGGTGGCGATGATCACCGGCGATAACCGTCGCACTGCCGAGGCGATCGGCCGCCAGCTCGGCATCGACCGGGTGCTGGCGGAGGTGCTGCCCCAGGACAAGGCGGCAGAGGTTCGCAAGCTCCAGGGGGAGGGGAAGACCGTGGCGATGGTCGGCGACGGCATCAACGATGCTCCGGCCCTGGCCCAGGCCGACGCCGGCATGGCGATCGGTTCAGGCACCGATGTCGCCAAGGAGACCGGCAACGTGATCCTCATTCGCGACGACATCCTGGATGTGGTGGCGGCGGTGCAAGTGGCCCGCTCCACGATGCGGCTGGTGAAGCAGAACCTGTTCTGGGCGTTCGGCTACAACGCGGCGGCCATACCGCTAGGCGCCGGCATCCTCTACCCGTTCGTGGCGCAGGTGGTGAGCCCGGAGTTGGCGGCGCTGCTCATGGCCACCAGCTCTCTCTCCGTGACGATGAACACGCTGAGGATGAGGGGCTACGTACCGCCTATCAAGCGCGGGCCACCCTCAGGGTCACCGGAGCTGGCCAGACGGGAGCCCGAACGCACACTGGAGGTGGCGCAATGAGGTTGACAGCACAGGACGCGGGCCGCCTGAGCGCGGCGATCTACACGACGCTGTCCGCTCTGGCGGCTGGATCGGAAGGAGACAAAGCATGGTGCCTTTAGCCCGCCGCTATCTCTTTTCGGACAGGATCCGTCTCGCTATTGCCGCCGGTGGGGTCACCATCGCGGTGCTGTTGATCGTCCTGGTCCAGGCCCTATATCAGGGCCTCATTGATCAAGTGGGAGAACTCGCGGAGGCCGCTCCGTCGGACCTGTGGGTGATGCAGGCTGGCACGCCCGATCCCGGACACGGGGCCTCCATTCTTCCCAACTCAATGTTGTCCGACCTTGAGGAGGTGCCTGGGGTGGCCGCCGCCCAGCCCCTGATAGGCAGAGCGATGCAGGTTGGCAGCGCCCGCTTCGGCTTCGTTATGGCCGTCCCCGAGGGTCCCTTTCAGGAGGAGACCATGCAGGCCTTCGGTGCGCGGTCATCGCCCGGGAGAGGGCAGGTCATCCTCAGTGACGTTCTAGCGAAGGATATCGGCGCTGGTCGAGGGGAGGCGGTCCTGATCGGCGCTACTAGCTTTGAAGTTGTCGAGGTGTCCTCCGCCCTCGTCGGGTCCTTCGGCGGCAACGCGTTCGTTAACGCCCAGGATGCTGAGCAGCTGTTCGGCGAGCCGGAAGCCTTCTCCTTCGCCCTGGTCGCCGTTTCGCCGGAGGCTGATCCGGGGGAGGTTGCCGCCGCTATCGAGGATAAGGTGCC
>CAJXNA010000202.1 GCA_913056415.1 uncultured Chloroflexota bacterium
AGGTTGTGCGCTTCCTGTTCCGGCATTACCTCTCGCGGCCGGAGGAGATCGACAGCGATTTCGTCATCGCTTCGGACCCGCCGTGGCGCCGAGTGGCGGACTACGTCGCCGGGATGACGGATGGGTTCGCCCTGAGTACAGCGGAGCGGCTGGGGCATCGAGCATAGGCACGATGCGCCACTATTTGGGAACGCATTTTCTAACATCGATGCGTAACTTTTTCGGGTTTTGGCTGTTGTACAATTATGGACGTCAACGATTGTGATAGAATGTATCTTCCGATCCGACTAGCCTCAGATGTTGCGCCGTGCCAGCATACTGACCAGTCGGTATCTTCCCAGGAGGTAGGGCAGACGCCAGGGTTATGAACGAAGTCGAAGAGATCAAGGCGCGACTTGATATAGTCGAGGTCGTAGGCCAGTACGTCCAGCTAAAGCGAACGGGGCGGAGCTTTAAGGCGAACTGTCCTTTCCATAGCGAAAAGACGCCTTCCTTCATCGTCTCCCCTGAGCGGCAGAGCTGGCACTGCTTCGGCGCCTGCGGCACCGGCGGCGACGTGTTTTCGTTCGTCATGCGCAGAGAAGGGGTCGAGTTCCCCGAAGCGCTGCGCCTGCTCGCCACCCGTGCGGGCGTAGACCTGCCGGAGCGCCGGCGCCGGCCGGAGGAGGAGCGACAGCGGGAGCGCGTGCATTCGGCCAACGAGACCGCCGCCCGCTGGTATCACGAGCTGCTGGTCAAGGATGACGTAGGCAAGAGCGCATGGGGGTACGTCCAGAAGCGAGGCATCGACGGGCCCACCGCGGAGGCGTTCCTTCTGGGCTACAGCCCGCCGTCCTGGGAGGCGACACGCGAGCACCTGCGGGAGAGCGGCTACTCAGACGCCGAGCTGCTGGCGGCCGGGCTCCTCGTCGAAGGGGAAAGGGGGCTGCACGACCGGTTTCGGGGCCGGCTGATGTTCCCGATCCGGGACGTGCGCGGCCGCTTCACCGGGTTCGGGGCGCGGGCGCTGGACGAGAGCGCGCCGAAGTACCTGAACACGGCGCAGACGGCGCTATTTGACAAAGGTGGCATGCTATATGCCCTGGAGCGGGCGCAGGACGGCATCCGCCGGGAGGGCCAGGCCGTAATCGTAGAGGGATACATGGACGTTATCGCCGCTCATCAGCGGGGGTTCGACAACGTGGTGGCAACGATGGGAACGTCGCTGACGGAGCGGCAGGTGCGCCTGCTGAAGCGCCAGACGCGGAGCATCGTGCTGGCGCTGGACGCCGACACCGCCGGCAGCGAGGCGGCGCTACGGGGGCATGAGGTAGTGGAGGAGGCGCTCAGGCAGAGCGAGGACCGGGAGACGGTGCCTGTCGTAACCTGGCAGGGGTTGGTCCGTTACCAGGATGTGACATCGGTGGATCTGAAGGTGGCGATGCTGCCTGAGGGCCACGACCCCGACGACGTGATCCGCTCCGACTCAGACGCCTGGCGAGAGCTAATCACATCGGCGCTGCCGGTGCTGGACTACCGCTTCCAGGCGGCGGGATCGAGGCACGACTTGTCGGCGCCGCGGGGAAGGTCGGAGGCGGTGCAGGAGCTCCTACCGCTGCTGGAGCCGATAAAAGACGCCGTTGTGCGGGCCCACTACCTGCAGCGGCTGTCACGGCTATCGCTGGTGAAGGAGGAGGAGCTATCGCGCCTGGTGGGCGGCCGGCGCAGGGCGAGGCGAGCGCCCGAACCTCTGGAGGGGAAACCGTCGTTACAAGATACGCGGGTTAGCAGGGGACCGGAGGGGTTCCTCCTGGCGCTGCTGCTGCGCCACCCTCATCTGCGAGAGGCAGGTCTGGTGGTCTCGGAGGAGCTCCTCTGGGAGAGCGCCAACCGTGAGGTACTCAGCGCCTGGAAACAGTCGCCAGAGTCAGATACGGTTAAGGAGGCGCTGCCGGAGGAACTGAAGGGGCACTTTGAGCGTCTAGTTATTTGGAGGCTACCAGAGTTCTCCGCCAAGCAGGCCGAGGAGGCGCTAGCGGACTGCCGCGGCCGTCTGGAGCGTCGCCAGATCGAGGCCGAACGACGGGAGATCGAATCGCTGCTGGCGGAGACGGAGGAAGAGCTGGGAGCCTCTACTCTGGCGGAGGCCGCCGCGGCCGATGTCGCAGTGGAGGACGAGACGGTGAAGGAGGCGGTTAGCTTGCAGCGCAGAGAGTTGGAGACCGGCCTGAAATTGCATGCTAAAGAGTTAGATGGAAGAGAAAATAAGGAAGGGGGCGGCGAGGCCGCCGAAACGATAGTCAATGGCTAAAGAGTCCGCAGACAAGCGAGAGTTGCTCAACCGCGAGCGCAAGAGGGATCGTCTTGCAGACGATCTCCTCGAGGACGCTGTAGACGACGCCGATAGCGAAGAGGATACGGTGGAGGAGCTGGGCAAAGGCGGCAGTGGCGGAGCGCCCGCGGCTACGGACGAGAGCGGGGATGAATCGGTCGCGTCCCCTCGCATCGCTTCCCGCACAGCGATAGAGCTAAAGGAGTGGGGCGAGCCTACGGGCGAGAAGATGGAGGAGGTTGAGCGTGCGGCAGCCAGCGCCGAGCTGGAGGAAGGGATCGACGACCCGGTCCGGATGTACCTCCGCGAGATCGGTAAGGTGCGTCTCCTCACCGCTGCGGACGAGAAGGTGCTGGCGCGCTACATGGAGGAGGGCGACCGAATCCAGCGAATCGAGAATGCGTTCTTCGAGACGACCGGCCGGAGGGCGCGCGGTGTGGACGTGCTGGCAGGCCTCCTCATCCACCTGGATGAGATCTCTAAATCGCTGCGCTTCGTGACGAGAGACCTCAAGCTGCAGAAGCTGTCGCTGACGGAGCTGATCAGCGAAGACCGGTTCCGAGACCTGGTGGACGCGGTGGCGGATGAGGAGATGCTTCAGAAGCTGGCCGGGCGGCTCAAAGGGGACGAAGTAGTGGCGCGCCAGCATCTGGTACAGATATCGATCATCACGCACATCCTATCGCCGGGGCTGATGGCTCTGGCGGCGGAGGCGGCCGGCGGGAACAAGCACCTGCTGCCGCCCCCGGAGCGGCTGGCGGACAGGCTTGCCTCTGAGGAAGAGATGATCCGATCGCATTTTCAGCGGCTGAAGGAGGAGGGATTCCGCGCCGAGAAGCGGTTGACCGAGGCGAACCTGCGCCTCGTGGTCAGCGTCGCCAAGAAGTACATCGGCCGCGGGATGTCGCTCCTGGACCTGATCCAGGAGGGGAACATCGGCCTCATCCGGGCGGTGGAGAAGTTCGACTACCGTAAGGGTTACAAGTTCAGCACCTACGCGACGTGGTGGATCCGCCAGGCGATCACGCGCGCCATCGCCGACCAGGCGCGCACTATCCGCATCCCGGTCCACATGGTGGAGACGATCAACAAGCTGGTACGCATCAGCCGGCGGCTGGTGCAGGAGTACGGGCGTGAGCCGACAAGCGAAGAGATTGGCAAGGGGATGGAGATCCAGTCGGACAAGGTGCGGGAGATTATCAAGGTATCGCAGGAGCCGGTTTCGCTGGAGACGCCGATAGGTGAGGAGGAGGACTCGCACTTAGGGGACTTCATCGAGGACCAGGGGTCGATGGCGCCGGCGGAGGCGGCCTCGCACCAGCTGCTGAAGGAGCAGGTGCGAGAAGTGCTGAGCTCGCTGACGCCGCGAGAGCAGAAGGTGCTGGTGCTGCGGTTCGGTCTGGAGGACGGGCGGAGCCGGACGCTGGAAGAGGTGGGGCGGGAGTTCAACGTGACGCGGGAGCGCATCCGCCAGATAGAGGCGAAGGCGCTGCGGAAGCTGCGGCACCCCAGCCGCAGCAAGAAGCTGAAGGACTACCTGGAATAAACGCCGCAGGGTCGCCGCTACGTCACAGAGACGTAGCTCCGGTGGCCCGTGTAGTACTCCGCGCCGTCGGGCACGAAGCAACGAAGAATCTCGGCGGCGCGTTTGAGCGTGGAGCACATCAGCGAGATTCTTCGCTCCGCTTATAACGCTGGGTGCGCAGTGGCGCGCTTCTCAGGGGGCCAGCGGAACGGACGTTGTTATAAGCTGAGTTTACGATCCATCCAGTGACACCGAGACAGGGATAGTCCAGAGGCGTACAATATCCCCGCCATGGAGCCGCGCATCCAGTACGCCAAGACCAAGGACGGGGTGAGCATCG
>CAJXNA010000203.1 GCA_913056415.1 uncultured Chloroflexota bacterium
GCCGTGGGCCTTCAGCGCCTCCCGCACCATGCGTTCGTGCTCCCGCAGCAGCTCACGAGCCTTTGCGTCCCCCAGCCGCTGGGTGAGGGCTGTGGAGCCTTCAACGTCCGTGAACAGGATGGTATGCACGTCCTCACTCGCTAGAGGTCTGGCCCCCGCTGTCGCTTCCTCGCCCTCGCCCAGGAACTCGTCAACGGCGTTGAGCAACGCCTCGGTGCCGTCTCCCAAAGCCAGTCGAGCACCAGGTATCTTGGAGGCGAGGCCCCTAGATAAGTCCACCTCAGGCCAAGGGGGCCGTCGATCATGAAGCACCAGCGTTGGTGACCTCACCTCCGAAAGCAGGTCCGCAACGTCAAATTCCCGAAAGGCCTGAAAAGCCGCCGTTGCCTCCTGCGGCGTCATGCACTCCCGAAAGTAGGCAGCCAATTGTTGCGCCGCCTCAGTTTCCGACCATCCGGACAAATAGTGCGCTGCCGCCTGAACGAATAGCTCCCAGTCTTTATCGATGAGTCCCATTAGCCCCTGAAGTTGCGGGGTCTCTCGCCAGTCGGAACCCCGGGCATAAGTCGACTGCAGGATGAGCCGTGACACCCGCTCCGGATGGCGTGCTGCGTAGGTGATCGCCACTGGCCCCGAATTAACGCACCCGAATAGCGCGAACTTCTCCAGACCCAAGCTGTGGACCACTGCCTCCAAGTCGAGTATCAGTGATTCGATGGAGTAGTCAGCTACGTTGCGCTCCGACAACCCGGATCCTCTGCTGTCATAGTGAACGAGCTTCCCACTCTGTGCGAGGCGTTCAAACAAACGGCGCCCGTCGGGAACCCGCCACGCCAACTCAATATGGTTGAAAGGGATCGCTGGCGTTAATACAAGCGGCATCCCCTTCCCTAACGTCCAGAAGGCGATGCTCACACCGTCCTTGGTCTGCGCGAACTGGATGCGCGGCTCCATAGCGGCCCTATCCTACACCATCGGCGTCGTCTCTGTGCAGCCGGACCTATCCCCCGCTCGCCCGCGCCCGCTCCGCCAGCTCGTACAGCCGCGTCAGCGCCTGCAGCGGCGTCAGCGAGTCCACGTCGGTCTCCGCCAGCTCTCGCAGCAGGGAGCTGTTGGCGGCGAACAGCGGCAGCTGCGGCGACTCCTCACGACGCGCCTTGGCAGGTCTGGATGCGCCCCCCGAAGAGGCCTCCAGCTCCTCCAGCAGCTCCTGGGCCCGCAGCACAACCGGCTTCGGCAGCCCGGCCAGCTGCGCCACGTACACCCCGTAGGAGCGGTCGGCGCCGCCCGGCAGGATGCGGTGCAGGAAGATGACCTCTCCGCCCTGCTCCGTCACAGCCACGTTATAGTTGCGCACGCGGAGCAGGACGGCCTCCAGCTCCACCAGCTCGTGGTAGTGCGTCGCGAACAGCGTCCTCGCTGCCAGCTCCGGCCGGTTGTGCAGGAACTCCACCACAGCCCGCGCGATCGCCATCCCGTCGTAGGTGCTGGTGCCGCGGCCGATCTCGTCGAACAGCAGCAGCGACCTGGGGGTCGCGCTGTGCAGGATCGCCGCCGTCTCCAGCATCTCCACCATGAACGTCGAGTGCCCGGCGGCGATGTCGTCCGTCGCGCCCACACGGCTGAAGATGCGATCGACGACCCCGATGCGCGCCTCCGCCGCCGGCACGAACGACCCGATCTGCGCCAGCAGGACGATCAGGGCTGCCTGCCGCAGGTACGTCGACTTCCCCGCCATGTTAGGTCCCGTGAGGACGATAATCTGGGCGTCGCCGCCGGCCATGTACGTGTCGTTGGGCACGAATCCGCCGACGGCGGACCCCGACAGAGAGCGCTCCACCACCGGGTGCCTGCCGTCGCGGATGGCGATGGAGTCGCTGTCGTCCACCGTCGGACGGACGTAGCGGCTGTGCACCGCAGCCTCACCCAGGCCACAGAAGACATCCACCAACGCCACGGCGGCGGCGGTATCGCGGATGCGGGCGCCGTTGGCCGCGACCTGCGTGCAGACCTGGCGGAACAGCGTCTCCTCCAGCTCCTCCTGCCGCTCCCGCGCATGGAGAATGCGGAACTCGTGCTCCTGGAGGTCGGTGGTGGTGTACCGCTCGCCGCCCACCAACGTCTGGCGCCGCTGGTAGTCAGTCGGCACCGCCTTCAGGTTCGACTTGGACACCTCGATGTAGTAGCCGAACACCTTGTTGTAGCCCACCTTCAGTGACTTGATGCCTGTGCGCTCCCGCTCCCGCCGCTCCAGGTCGGCCAGGTACTGGCGGGCGTCACGGGCGCCGGCCCGCAGCGTGTCCAACTCCTCCGAGAAGCCGGGCCGGATGACGGCGTCCGCGGCCGGCTCGTCCGCGATCGCCTGGGCGATTAGCTCGGCGGTGTCGCGACAGGGATGAAGGCCGTCGACCAGCTCCTCGTGGACACGCCGCCTACCGTCCGCCGACACTAGGTCGTCGTCCAACGCCCTCTGCAGCTCCGGCACCAGCTCCAGGCCCCGCCGCAGGCCCACCAGGTCGCGTGCCGTCGCGGAGCCCGCCCCCACACGGGCGACGATGCGCTCCAGGTCCGGCAGCTTGGCCAGAATGCTTGAGACTCGTCCTCGCCGCACGGCGGAGTCGAAGAACAGCTGCACCCCGTCCTGGCGGCGGCCGATCTCCCCCGCGTCCAGCAGAGGCTGTCCCAGCCAGCGCCGCAGCAGGCGCGCCCCCATCGCCGTGCGCGTGTGGTCGATGACGGCAAGAAGCGAGGACTGTGGCGTGTCCGGTCGTAGCGAGACGAACAGCTCCAGATTGCGGCGGGTGACGGTGTCCAGCCCCATGAAGCCATCGCTGCGCTGGTAGGAGATGCGGCTGACCTGCGGCAGCAGCGCCTGCTGGTTCTCCTGCAGGTAGGCGATGACTGCGCCGGCCGCCACCGCCGCCGAGGTCAGCCCCGCCAGCCCCAGCCCTTCCAGCGAAGGCGTGCTGAACTGCTCCAGCAGCCGCTCCACGGCGACGCCCTCGTCGAAGGCGGGGGGCTGAAGCGGCGTCAGCGTCGCCTTCACCCCCTCCGGCGGCGACGTGCCCTGCGGCAGCAGCAGCTCGGCAGGCGAGAGCCGGTCCAGCTCCGCGGCGGCGGCCTCGCCGTCGATCTGCGTGCAGGCAAACTCGCCGGTGGAGACGTCCACGTAGGCGAGCCCCGCCTGCCCATCCCCGGGGGCCAGCGCCGCCAGGTAGTTGTTCGTCCCCCGCTGCAGCAGGTTCTCCTCCACCAGCGTGCCGGGGGTGACCACCCGCACCACCTGCCGCTCCACCAGCTTCTTCCCCTTCCCCGGCTCCTCCATCTGCTCGCAGATGGCGACCTTGTACCCCTTGGCGATGAGCCTCGCCAGATACGAATCGAGGGCGTGGTGAGGGATGCCCGCCAGCGGCACCCGCTCCTTCCCCACCGGCCGCGAGGTGAGGACGATCTCCAGCTCGCGGGCAACCGTCTCGGCGTCCCGGTCGAACGTCTCGTAGAAGTCGCCCAGGCGGAAGAAGAGGATGGCGTGCGGGTAGCGACGCTTTATGTCGAGGTACTGCCGCCTGAGGGGCGTAGTCACCGGCGGGGCTCCTCCCAAGGGCTGAGCGCGTTATCGAGGCGTATTATACCGCGACACGGCCGGGGCGGATGCCCCGGCCGTGTCATACCGCCTCTCGCTATGAGGCGCCTGCACGCTCAGTTAGCTGGCCGCCCCGCGTCGGGGAGGCTGTAGTCGCACACGCCGGTGGAGAAGATCTCCTTGAGGCGAGCCTTCTGGTCCTTGTCAGGCTCCCAGCTGCCGTACACCCCCTTGGCGATCGCTTTCCCTACGGGTTGGAGCTGGCACTTGAAGATGCCGCCCTTTAGCGGCCCGCCCGACACGATGCGGGAGGTGGCGTAGATCTGGAACGTCTCCGTGCAGGTCCCCGCCGGCTCGTTATTCAGAATGCCGTCCCACACGTCGTCGCCCGAGGCGATCTCCGTGCCCAAGAAGTCGAAGCAGCGGTCGACGGCGAGCGGCGGCTTGTTCTCGGCCACGCTCTTATCGGGGTTGGCCTTGATGTTCCGCGTCCTGTGGCAGGCGGTCGTCCGGCTGTTTCGCGGCCGGAGCTAGGCGAAGCCGCAACGATAGAGTCGAGGAAAGGGAAAGATCGATGTCGAAATTG
>CAJXNA010000204.1 GCA_913056415.1 uncultured Chloroflexota bacterium
CGTCCTCATCCGCGCCCAGGGCGAACAGAGCAGGGCCCGAGCCTGCTAGATGGACGCGCCGGGCGCCCGCCGTCAGCAAGGCGTCTCGGTAGGCGTCGAGCCCCGCGAACACCTCATAGGCGACGCGCTCGAAGACGTTGTACAGACCGCTATCGTCTACCTGTCCGCCCCCGCGGATGCGGCCCGCGAGAGCTTCCGTGCGAGAGCCGTCGCTGAAGTCGGCCGGCGTCAGAGCGGCGTACATGCGTTTGGTCTTTTCGGGCAGCTGGAACGGCGGCGCCAGCAGCACCAGCCACGCCGGCGGCGGCTCCGGCAGGGGCGTCACACGCTCGCCGCGGCCCTCGGCCAGGGCCGTACCACCGTACACGAAGAACGGTACGTCCGACCCGAGCCCGGCCCCAGCCTCCGCCAGTTGAGCATCGCTGCGACCCAGCCTCCACAGCTCGTTGAGGCCGCGCAGCGCAGCCGCCGCGTCGGAGCTGCCGCCGCCCAGACCGGCCGCAACCGGGATACGCTTGCTGACGCGGATACAGGCGCCACGGCCGCCTCCCTCGTCGAGCGCGTCGGCCGCCCGCAGGATGAGGTCGTCCTCGGAGACCTCGCGACGCCCTTCCACCTCAAGCTGAAGCCCGTTAGCGGGCCCGACATCCAGGCTATCGCACGGCTCCACCGTCTGCATGATCGTGCGCACCTCATGGTAGCCCCGATAGCTATCGGGGCGGCCCAGCGCCTCCAGCGTCCAGTTTATCTTTGCCGGTGCGTACAGGCGCATAAGCTATCGCGTCGCGCCGACCGTCGTGCTTCTATAGGCCCCGTAGAGGCCGGCCCACTCTTCCAGGGTTAGCGTCTGCGCACGGCGGGTCGGCTCAACACCCGCCACACCCAGCATCGCTTCGGCCTCCGCAGCTCCGCACTCCAGCCCTATGCTCAGAGCGTTGCGCAACTGCTTGCGGGGCGCCGCGAACCCGGCCTGCACCAGCCGCAAGAACGCCCCCCTATCGTCAACCTCTACGGCGCTGCCCGGGCGCGTGTCCAGGCGAACGACAGCGGAGCGCACCTTCGGCGGCGGACGGAAGGCAGCGGCCGGGATCTCGAACAGAAGGCGCGGCTGGGCGTAATACTGCATCTCCACGCTCAGGTAGGACATCTTGCCGGGCCCGGCGGCGATATTTCGCGCCACCTCAGCCTGCAGCGTGACGAGAAGCCAACGCGGCTGGGCGCGGGCGGTCAGATAGTGGCGCAAAATCGCGGAGCCGATGAAATACGGCAGGTTCCCAACAACAACGTAGGGCATCCGGCCTCCGCCCCGGGTCAAGACCTCCTCCGGCGATATAGACAAGACATCCGCCTCAACGACCGATACGTTGTCGCGGCCGCGAAACCGCTCACGCAGGCCAGCGGTGAGCTCCGCGTCCACCTCCACCGCGATGAGCCGTGAGGCGCGCTGTGCCAGGAGCTCGGTGAGAAGGCCGCTGCCGGCGCCGACTTCGATCACCGTGTCCTCGTCACTGAAGTCGGCCGCCCTGGCGATGCGCCGGAGAACGCGATTGTCCACCAGCCAGTGCTGGCCCAGCGCTTTCCGGCGACGCCCGCGCGATTCCGTCACGGCGTCATCATACGCCACGCCGCCGCATCGCGGCAGGCAGGTCAGCGGTCTAGCTTACGCTCACCCTGAGCTTGTCGAAGGGCCGCCTGAGCCCAGGGTGAGAAGCACCGCGCACTCAAGTACGCGGCGCCAGATGAGAGCAAGCCGCCGACTTCAGTCGGCGGTGTCCCCTCCTACCACAGCAGAGTCGTCGGGGTGAGGCCAAGTCTGAACGGAGTGCAGGGCGCGACATCAGGAGCCAGCGTGCACTGGGCAGGGGTGGGCTGGGCGGACGCAGGACCCCGGGGCAAGGCGGCTACCCAGGGTCAGTTTGCGCCGGAGGCGCATCAGCCTCAGGCTGAAAGGATGCAGATATCTACGTAGCGGCTATACCAGTCATAGACGTCGTCCGGACCGTAACCCAGATCGATTATGTTGCCGATGATCGCCCCGCCGGTGTCCTCGGCCACGCCGTAGCCGTAGCCGGGGATATACATTCGCGTGCCCAAGGGGATGACGCTGGGGTCCACCGCCACGGTCCCCTTTTGCACCGTCGTGCCGGTGGCGGTCGTACCGGAGCCGCCGGCGCTCGCCGCCGTGTACCACGTCGCCCAGACGGTCATCGTCCGGGCGCAGTCGGGGTCACCGCTCGGCGCCGACACCACGGCGGCGACAGCGACAACCGCGACAACCGCCGTGCCCTGGACAATGATTTCGTGGTCGGGCGCCACAATGATCTCCGATAGCAGCTCCCGGCTGACCTCCTCGCCGTTCGCGTAGACGACGGCGTACTCGCGTACCACGTAGCCGTTGGCGCCGGTTTGCGCTACTACCGACCGGCCCTGGGTCAGAGTTGGGTCGTCGCGGTAGATCGTCCGGAACGGAATGGGTGTTTCCACGACTTCGATCTTCTCCCCGACGATCGTCACCGAGACCGCCAGTCCGTTGCGTAGAGGAGTGGAGAGCGCGGGGATGACGTAATCGCCTCCGGATAGCTGAACGTCACGCTCGGCCAGCAACGCGGCCACTGTCTCCGCCTGCGTGTAGGCGGCAGGCAACTCCTCGCCGCCGACGCTGAGGCTCACCCGACTGGCGCGCTTCAAGAATACGTGAAGGCCGGCCGTTAGCGGCGTATCCAGCGGTGGCGAGACTAGGTCATAGCTATTGTACTCGGCGCCAAGCGCCGCCAGCGCGCCACCCACAGTAGGCCGAGTGGAAAAGACCTCCGAGGAGAAAACTCCCTCGTGCAGGGTTAACCCAACAGGCTCCTGCAACTCCATGGCGAAACCAGGCTGGCCTTCCGAGCCGGCGAGGGCGCCCTGCACTAACACCCCTGCCGCCGCCCTCAGGAGGGACCGTGGTACAAGAGGAGCGCCGGGGAAGCCGTCCAGGCTCTGGGTGAAAACAGTATCCCGAGGAGTGGCCGCAGGGCCTACCGCCGTCAGGGCGCTGACTAAAGTCTGCGCCTGCGATTCGAGGGTAGCAGAGAAGGCCTCTGATACGATGAGGACGGGCGTGCTATTGGGCTCTTCGGCGCTGACTCTGGAACGCGTGAGGGGCAGGGCGCTGAGGATGAGGGCGACAGCGACGAGAGATACCGCCAGGGCCAGATGAAGACGATCGCTGAAGGGGTGAGCGGCTTGGGACGGCGGACGGCTCTCGACCCCGCTACGCCTGTAGTTCGGAGCGTCCGTCCCGGCTCGGGGTTCTGGCAAACTCACCTCTTTTAGCTATGCCGGCTTCTCATACTATACAGTTATTATAAACAGTGGTCGTGCACCCGCTGTCGATCCGGCTCCGAAGGGCTTACCCTGACAACCAACTCCAACTCGGTTTGCCTACGGCACCCGAAGCTAACTACTTACCGCTGCTCCCTTCCGGGCCTGACGGGATTCATAGCGCCTCGCCGCGCAGGGCCGGGTCTTCAACGCCACTTATCAGGGGCAGTCCCCACGACACCTAGACCTCGAGCGGGAATTCAACCCCGCTATAGCGGATTGCGGGTTCAGGGCACCGCTAGCTCCCCGTCTAGCACGACCGCAAGCATCGTATCATGGCCGTGAACCTCGGTGTCAAGCCAAACCTGGCGACGGGAAAACGGGGATGTGGTAGAACTATTATCATCCTCCCTGACTGCAGATGGCGTCATTCGCCTGAGGATACCACCCAGTCGCCGAGAACGACCGCCGCTTGCTAGGTCACTACCCCTGATGTAGACTGCCTTCAGGCAAGCACCAGTAAGGAGCCCTCCCCAGCATGACCGTCCGCAAGGCAGTGATCCTGGCCGCGGGCCACGGCACCCGCTTCCTGCCGGCTACAAAGTCCGTGCCCAAGGAGATGCTGCCCCTCGTTGACCAGCCCGTCATCCAGCATGTGGTGGAGGAGGCGGTGACTGCCGGACTTCAGCACATCACCATCGTCACAGCGGGCGCGAAGCGGTCCGTGGAAGATCACTTTGACCGCAACTCCGAGCTCGAGCAGGTCCTGGAGAGCAGCGGCAGGGAGTTAGAGCTGCGCGAGGTGCGCCGGGTGACCGATCTCGCCGACATCGCCTTCGTGCGGCAGAAGGAGCGCCGCGGT
>CAJXNA010000205.1 GCA_913056415.1 uncultured Chloroflexota bacterium
TTGGCAGGGGCGGCAGGACTCGAACCCGCGACCTGCGGTTTTGGAGACCGCTGCTCTAACCAGCTGAGCTACGCCCCTGCGCTGTCTGAGTATATCAAAAGCGGTCCGAATACGGGTCAAGGACGGCCTGAGGGGCCTCCCAGGAGGGCCAGCGCCCGGTCCGGGTAGTTTGTGACGATGCCGTCCGCATCCAGGTCGATGAGCCGCTGGATGTCGCTCTCCGCGTCCGCCGTCCAGGCGTAGACGGCTAGTCCGCTGTGTCTGGCCTGGGTTACGACATCGACGTTAAGGCTTGGGTGGGACAGGCTGACCGCCTGGAGACCCAGCCGGAGCGCCAGCTCTCGCAGGGAGGGCCAGTTGCCCATGCTCCGGGGCGCGATGAGCAGGCTGCCAGGCATCCTGGGCTCCACCTGTCGCATCGCCTCCAGGACGGGCGCCAGGAACGACCACACCATCACCTCGTCCAGCGCGCCTGCGTTCCGTACGATGTCCGCGAGCGCTTCTTCGCAGCCCGGCCGCTTGATCTCCGCCACCAATAGCGCCCGGCCGCGAGTGAGATCCAGCGCCTGGGCGAAGGTGGGTACGGGCTCACCCCCTGCATCAAGCGCGCTGAGCTGCTCCCAGGTCAGGGAAGCGAGGTCTCCGCTGCCGTTGGTGGTTCGGTCCAGCGTCAGGTCGTGCATGAGGATGGGCACGCCGTCGGCGCTGGCCTGTACGTCCACCTCGATGGCGTCGGCGCCGATCTCGAGGGCTGCGTTGACGCCTGCCAGGGTGTTCTCAGGGGCGTGTCCGGCGCAGGCGGCGTGGGAGATGATCAGAGGTCGCATGCCCAGATTATAGGGCAGGACGGGGGGCGAAGAGGCTAGCTGGCTTCCGCCGGCTTGAACAGAGAGAGCATCGTCTGGCGCTTGTCGACCGCATCGGCGGCGAGGTCACGGGCGGTCAGCGCCAGCTCGAAGCGCAGCGGCGAAGTAGCCAGCTCGCGTTTCAGATCAATCCGGCTGGCGATGTGGTAGAGCCGCTGTGCCAGGTAACGGATCGCCACCCGCCAGTCGATGACCGGCTCAACCAAGCCCGGGATGTCATGCTCACGGCAGAAGAGGTCGGTGGCCCGCTCAATGTCCGCCTCCAGGCGGGTGGCGACCATACGGTGGGCGGCGTTGCTGATCTCCCACGCGTCCTCATCCTCGGCCAGGAACGGGATGAACTGGGCCAGACGGGAGCGGATCGTCTCTTCATCGCTCTGCTCGTCCAGTTCCAGGTTGCGACGCCGCTGCTGAGCGAGGAACAGCGCCAGGATGTCGTATTCATCCTCCACCAGCGGGAGACCTCTGGGCAGCACTGCCACTAGGAAGTCCGCCCAGGCGCGCACCTGCTTGTCCAGCTCGTCCACTTTGCGCTGGACACGGCGCAGGGTGCGTTCATCGTGCGGGATAATGAGGTCTTCGTGCTGGCTTATCAACTCTAATCTCGCTCTCGTCGGGTGACGCCCATCGTTGGGTGACGCCCATAGTAAAAGAACCATGACGGACGCTGGATGTTACATGTGGGGGACGGCCGAGCGGTTAAGAATGAGGAGATGTCGGATCGAGGGCTGACCGCGACGTGCGGCGCCTATCGTGATCAGGTGAGCGGCTGCTAGAATGGCCCTGGGTCGGAAGGAGGTAGCATGACCGTCGACAGCTTCAAGTTCCTGCCGGGATCTATCGCCGCTTACTACCGCAACCTCCCCGTCCAGCGAGAGGAGCCCGTCCCCTTCATCCCCCTGGCCAAGCCCCTGAGCGAGTGCCGGTTCGCCCTGGTGACGACGGCCGGCATTCATGACAAGGGGAAGGAGCCGCCCTTTGACATGGAGCGCGAGAAGCGGGAGCCGATGTGGGGCGACCCTACGTTTCGCCGGATCTCCCGCGAGGTCAAGCAGGGTGACATCGGCGCCTGCCACCTTCACACGAACAACCGCGACGTCCTGGCCGACATGAACATCGCCCTGCCGGTGCAGCGCTTCCTGGAGCTGGAGTCGGAGGGCATCATCGGCTCTTTGGCCCCCACCAGCTACTCGTTCATGGGCTTCCAGATGAACACGACCGAGTGGAGAGAGCGCTACGCGCCGGAAGCGGCGGCGCTGATGAAGGGCGAGGGGGTGGACGCCGTCATCCTCACCCCCTTCTGACCGGATTGCTGCCGCAGCGTGCCCGTGCTGGCGCGAACGTTCGAGGAGGCGGGGATGAGCACCGTGCTGGTCACGGTCATGCCTTACTGGGCGGAGCGGCTAGGTGTGCCGCGGACGGTGGGCGTGGAGTTCCCCTACGGTCACCCCCTGGGCCAGCCCGGCGACCGCGACACGCAGATGGGGGTCATCCGTGAGGCGCTGAGGCTGCTTGAGGAGGCGGCTGGGCCGGGCGAGATTCGCGAGCTGGACTACGTGTGGCCTCAGGAGTTGGATGAGGCGAAGAGAGGTTGGCAGCCGCCGGAGCCCTCGCCCATCATCAAGATGATGATTGAGCAGCGCCGGGCCCAGCGTCAGGCGGAGAGCTAGTCGCTAGTGCTCAAGTTTCCGGACGGCTTCTATTGGGGTTGCGCCACGTCCTCGCACCAGGTGGAGGGGAACAACCGTAACAACCAGTGGTGGGCCTGGGAGCAGGAGGGCGGCAACGTTCGCGACGGCACCACCTCAGGCCCGGCCTGCGACCACTACAACCGGTTCGATGATGACTTCGCGTTGGCGGAGGAGCTGGGCCATAGCGCCCACCGCCTCTCGATCGAGTGGAGCCGCATAGAGCCGGAGGAGGGGCGCTGGGACGAGAAGGAGGTGGAGCACTACCGGCGGGTGATAGAGTCGCTGCACCGGCATGGCCTCACCCCCTTCGTTACGCTGCACCACTTCACGAACCCACTCTGGTTCGAGCAGCAGGGCGGCTGGACCAGCCCGCGGGCGCCCGACCTTATCGCCCGCTACGCCGGCTACATGGCCAAGCAGTTGGGCGAGGCCGTCCCTTTCTGGCTCACCATCAACGAGCCTTCAGTCGTACCGGCGGCCTGCTACCTGGCCGGAATGCATCCGCCGGCCAAGCGGGATATGGGCTTAGCCATGCAGGCGGCGCGGCACATACTCATCGCTCACGGCAAGATGTACCAGGCCGTTCGCGAGGCGGCGCCGCACGACCCGCAGGTCGGGCCCGTCCTCAATATGATCTACGTCGAGCCGGCGTCGGACTCCGAGGAGGACCGGCAGGCGGCCCAGCTGTTCGACCAGTACTGGAACAGCTACTGGTTGGAGGGGATCAGGGACGGCGTCGTCGGCCCGCCGGCGGGCGGTGGTGAGGAGGCGCCGGGGCTGAAGGGGACGTGGGATATCATCGGTCTGAACAACTACTCACGCAGCGTGATCGCGGCAGGCCCGCCGCCCATGGGCCTTCGCCAGGTGCCGCCGGGTCCCGACGCGGAGACGAGCACCATGGGCTGGGAGGTCTACCCGGAGGGGTTCTACCGCGTGCAGGCGAGGCTGAAACCCTACGGGAAGCCCGTTTACATAACGGAAAACGGCATCGGCACCGACGACGACAAGCAGCGCCAGCGCTACATCGTCCGCCATCTGCGGCAGGTCCACCGCGCCATCAGCGAGGGGGTGGACGTGCGGGGCTACCTTCACTGGAGCTTCCAGGACAACTTCGAGTGGGCGGAGGGGTTCCGCCAGAAGTTTGGCCTGATCGCGATGGAGGAGGGGACGCGCAACCGGCTGCCGCGGCCCAGCGCCTACCTGTTCCGCGATATCGCCCGCGCCAATGCCGTCTCGGACGAGCTGCTAGGGCGGTGGGGGGAGTGAGGCGGAGGGACGAGCGAGGGCGAGGCTTGACCACTGGGGGACACCTGCCCCGCTCATCCAGAGCCTGTCGAAGGATGGGCGGGGAGAGAGTTTGAGGTGAGCTTCTACGTCTACATGCTACGGTGTGCGGATGGCTCCATCTATACAGGGCATGCAGATAATCTGGAAGCCAGGCTGGCGGCGCATCGGATGCGCGTCTTCTCGGGATACACAGCGTCCCGGCTGCCAGTGCGCCTGATATTCCAGGAGCAGTTCGCAAGCCGGGATGAGGCTTTCGCCCGAGAGCGCCAGATCAAGGGCTGGTCGCGGCGGAAGAAGCTGGCACTGGCGAGCGG
>CAJXNA010000206.1 GCA_913056415.1 uncultured Chloroflexota bacterium
ATGTCTTCGCGGTCAGCCGGAAGGAGGGCCACTCGGTTCTCTACCAGGTGCGATCAGGCTAAGTGCCCGACCCTATAGGCACTTAGCCCACGCGGGGTGCCTCTTTAGCAGGCCGTGGTGCACTGGAAGCTAAGTGCCCGAAAATAACTGCCCCCTATACACAGACAGTGTGGGCACTTGCCCCCACGTACTGTATTGGTGAGTGAAGTGCCTAGGGTCGGGCACTTACGGGCACTTAGACTGTTTAGCAGGCCGTGGTGCGATGGAAGGTCGGGCACTTACGGCCCGAATCGCTCACGTCAGCGCCTCCGTGCGTAGCGAAAGTGTGGCGGGGGAGGCTAGGAGGACACCTTCGGGAAAAAGGCGCATGGACCCGCGATAGCTCTCCCCCACCACACGACGATCCGGTCATTTCTTAGCCCTCCCTCGAGGGAGGCTGGACGTGTTTCTCTTACCTGTATCGCGGACGACTCGGCGCGGATTGAGTTTCCCTGGTAGGGCCGCCTTGCTGGTGTTCGCCTTGAACTGCACTGTGTCGCCCTTATTCGGTCCCTGGGAGACCTTCCTTGTGACGCTAGATCCTGGCTTCGCGTGAGACTTCTGATGTGCCATAGCTTTCCTCCATCCTTTCGAGCTTGGCTTCACACGACCAACACAAATCCATCGGCATCTGTTCCTTCGGGACACGGCTTCGCTTCTGTCGAGCGCCCCAGATGGCATGTTTCCCGAGCGCTGCTGCCTCCTCAGCCAGCGCGTCAATCTCGGCCGCTGTGCCGGGGAACCACGTGCGGATCTCATCGAGCTCACCTGGCTTGGCGAAAGCACCGCACAGGCACTCGCCACTCATGCACAGAAGATCAACCACTTCATTACGGGGGATTTCGTACTCCTGCATGTATTCGTTCTTGTCGTGGTCATCCCATCCGATGATGGGAGCGACCCACGCGCGGGCACCCTTCGTGAGCGAGGGTTTGACGTGGCCCATTCGGCGGGTGCTCTCGCTCCTGCGGACGCCTGTGATGAGCATGACTTTCCCGAGGCGAGTGCGCTTATTCTCACGCACGATCGCGTCGATGGCACGCTCCTTCAGCCACCGATACGGGACATGATGAAATCCTGGACCGGGGAACCCGAACTTGAGCACGATATCCCGGTAGGTCAGCTTTGGCGGGTGGTATTCAAGTAATGGCCACCCGTAGGCCGCACAGGTGTTGCGGACAAACTCTCGCGTCTGTGGGATGCCGATGCCCGTGTTGATGTGAACGACGGCCTGCGGTATCTCCGTGGACATCGCTAGATGCGTTGAGCACAGGCTGTCGTGTCCGCCGCTGAACATGGCGAAGGCAGCTTCAGGCTTCAGTTCGGCGACAGCCGACTCAAGAATCGCTACGGCTCCATCGATGCTGGCGCTCATCACCCCACCGCCTCCATGTCGAGGCGTGCGGCTGGGGTCGGTGAAGCGCGTCACGTCACAGCCTTCGTACGGTGATGCGGGTCTCGTCCTGCTCGGCCCAGAAACGCCAGCAGCTGTCGAGTTGGACCACCCGGTCGTCATGATAGGCGACACCCTCCAAGGCGTCACAGATCGCGGCGGCTACGTTGACTGCATCAGCTCCCGAGGTGCAGGTCGTCCCCAAGAGCGTCAGCCGTTTCTTCTGGCTCCACCCCATCGGAGCGCGCCGGGAGATGGTGATGCCGAGAGCCACGCCGCCGTCGTAGACCGTCACTCCGGCGTTCTGGGCGTGGGTCTGGACGCGTGGGATGAAGCTGGCCTCGTCGGGCGTGTACGTGCGTATCTGGCCATTCGGAAGCCGCACGGCCCGAGGCCGTTTCTTGGGGCTCGGCACGCCAGGAACGACGAAGGTGAGCTCTCGTTTCGTCGCAACGCCGGCGGCGCGGAGCGTGGTGCGCTGGGTGGTCACGATGTTCGCGCTCCTTGCTGGAGGTCCATCAGTTGCCGCTTGAGGGCGAGCACGACACCGTTAGCGATTGCAGCCAATATCTTGTCGTCGTGACTGTAGCGCCTCGACTCCTCAATGTCGTCTATGGCGTATTGAAGTTCCAAGATTGCCTCGTCCATCGCGCGTCTCCTTTCGTGCCGGGGCCGCCTCGGGTGCGATGCCGAAGCGGCCCCTGGAGCGGTGTGGGGGCACCGCAGGGGTTGCTAGGGCTCTTGGCTTGGGTCGAACGGCAACGAGTCCACGTTCGTTGGTGCCCCGCCGGGTACGGCATCGCTGGGCATGGCTCCTGATGCGTCTGGGGGCCGGTTCTGGATGCGGTCAAGCGCGTGGTCGAAGGCTTGGTCGAAGTGGAACTGGAACGCTTCAATATCAACGGGTTGGTCTGGGGGCGGCGCGCGGGAAATCACCCAGTCCATAGCGAGCTTCGCGGCCACCTGCCGCTCGATGGAATCCCGCTGCGGGTCACGCGCCAGGGCTGCGGCCTTGCGGGCTGCTGCGGCCTGCGGCATGGGTGGGGCGGGGCCGCCATCGCCAGGCTGTGCGTCTGTTGGCACGCCGTTGCTGGGGCCGATGTCGTCCTTAGTGGCGAGCCGCACGAAGCGCCAGTTGTAGTCGAACGGCTTCTGGCCAGACTTGCCCTCTTTGAGTTGGGCATGGAGCACCATCGTTGCTTGGCCTCCCGTCTTGAGCAGGTTGCCAGCTGCTGTGGGGACGAAGATGATGGTGGCGTACTTGCTCTTGAAGAAGTCGGCGGTGACTTCCAGCTTGTAGTCGGGCTCGCCGTTCGCATTGGTGGACTCGGCCTTGCTCTTGATCGTGACGGTGACGGCTCGTTCGTCCTTTCGTAGTTCGGTTTCTGTTGTCATGCTGCTTGCTCCTGCGCCCGCCGCTCCTGCCCCCGACGTTTCCTACAGGCGTGGCAGCCGCGGCCGCCTCTGGGCATGTGATAGGTGTTCGCTTCGTCGTAGAGGTGCCCTTGGGGGCAGTGTGTCTTGGCAAGGTTGGGATGGGCGACACCAAGCCGTGCCATAGAGCCCCGTCGCAGGTTTTCACTGTGGGTTACGGGTTCCATGTGGGCAGGATTGACGCAAGGGGGGTTCATGCAGAGGTGGTCGATCCGCAGCCCTTTGGGTATTAGGCCGACTAGCGCTTCATAGGCGACGCGATGCGCGTAGGCGCTGCGTGGTGGTGCGCCACGGATGTTGAATGCGCCGTAAGCGAGTTCCCCGCCTTTGCGGGAGCCTTGCCAGACCCAACAGCCGTTGGCATCTACTGCAATCTTGTCCCAGAACCGTTGTGGAAGCACCGTGCCGCTGATGGTGCGGCGCTCTCCCTGCCGAATCGGCATCGTCGTCGTCATCGTTCCCTCCCGCAGCGCGCCTCGATGGCCTCGTGCCACAGCGGCAGGAGGTGCGGGTACACGTTCTCCTGGGATTGGGCGAACCCGTGGCTTATCTCCTCATGGAGCCCTAGGTTCAAGCCAAGTTTCTCGACCCCGATCCAGTAATACCGGTACACCTGGCCGAGTACACAGTGGTCGCAGTCGCCCATATCCAGCGTTGGCAGGTCGATGCGCGGCGCCCATCCGGGCTGCTTGGCGTCCAGCAGCGCTGCTCCGCGCTCCACACGGGCCTTGAGTACTCTATCTGTAGTTGCCACGTCTTCCTCCGTTCCTCGCTGGCCTCCCGCGCCCCCGGAGTCGCCTACACGGCATACCCCGCTACGCGGGCCTTACCCCTACCCCCCTAGCCCGGCGAGCGGGATAGAGGGATTCCACCGACCAACGCTTCCCTGCTCGGACCGCTGCAGCTATCGCAACGACTGAGCGTGTTGCATATTTCTTCATAGTCCCCACAGCTTAGCCCACCACGAAGTCATGCGCAGGGTGGCCACTGCTTCAAGCAACGTCAGTGTGAAACCTGAGACAAAGCCTGTGACAAACAGCACCCCCACGGAACCAGTGACGTAAATTCCAATCTTGCCGATGCCCCATATCCGAGGGCTGTCCCATAGAAGGGGCAGCAACACGATGAGTGCCCAGCTCAAGGCCACAGAGACGGAGGCCAAGAAACCGAGGATGGCCCCACCGAAGAAAATGAAGATGAATAGATTGCCGACCAGTAAATCGAGTTCGATCAACCACGCCATCACGAAGTAGAAAAGGAAGTTGGCCCCAGCCGCTAGAAGGA
>CAJXNA010000207.1 GCA_913056415.1 uncultured Chloroflexota bacterium
GTCGATCGTGGGACTCTCGACCCTAGATATGGCACCGTGCTCCCCCAGTCGCTCGTTGTCGTGCCTGCTACCGGGGGAGAAGAGCGGACCCTCTGTGAGGCGCCAGCGGTGTCGGGGACGTTCGCTGTGTTCACCTTGAGCCTTACGTCGCGGGCAACTGACTACGCCTGCGGCGCTCAGGGCCTACAGGTGGGCTCGGTGGACGCGCCGGGGCCTGTCCGGGTCCTGGATGATGACCCGGGTTTTCGGGTCTCGACTGTGCTCTGGTCTCCGGATGGCTCGCGGCTGGCGTTCGTGCGCTCGTTGGGCTTCGGGGTGCGACGCTACTCGGTCAACGGGGACGGCAGTGACCTGACCCGCCTGCCTGGCCCGCGCTCCCCCGACGGCGAAAACGTGGTATTCCTGAAGCCCTCCGGCGAGGGGCAGGACGAGTTATGGGTAAGCGACGTCGACGGCGGTGACGAGCGCATGCTGGCGGAGTACGTGGCGGAACCCATAGCCTGGTCTCCGGATAGCGAGCGCATCGCCTTCGTCAGCGACGGCGACCTGTACTCTATCGCCTCGGACGGCAGCGGCAGGATCAAGCTGGAGGCTGAGCGTTTCACGCAACCGTTAGCTCTTACGTGGTCGCCCGATGGTGAGCGTATCGCCTATCTGTTGCCCGACGCCTTGCGCGTGGTGGACGTGGCGAGCGGCGACGAGAAGACGCTGGTCTCGGGTGTCAACTTCCCGACCGAGTTCGGAGAGATATCGCCGCCCGCCTGGTCGCCCGAGGGGGACCGACTGCTGTTCATCGCCGCGGAGCCTCAAGAGATGCTGCCTCCACCGGAGGAAGGCGAACAGATGCCTCCTCCTCTGGTGGACCTCTGGCTGATAGGCGCGGATGGCCGGGGTCTGACGCGACTGACCGAAACCGACGAGGGGGAGGGAACCCCTCAGGACGAAGGCTTTCCCTCCTGGTTGCCAGACGGAAAGGCTATCGCATTTTGGAGGACCACCGCCTTCAACCTAAAGGGACTGTACCTCCGGGACCTGGACACCGGCGACGAAACGGAGTTGGCGGCATTCAACGTCGATCGGGGCTTGGGCAGCCCTGTCTTTTCCCCCGACGGCAGACAGCTGGCAGTGTTCGTTGGCAGCGTAGACGACGCCGGTATTCGCATAATCAACACCGATGCCAGTGGATTGGGTCAGCTCACCCGTACGGGACGCGACATCTCTCTCAGGCATGCGGAGATTTTGTGGTCCGCGAACGGGCAGGCCGTTTTCTTCTCGTCCGTTCTCAGGCCGTTCATCGAGGAAGAGTTTCATGGCGGCAAGGGATGACCGTTGGTCTCTCGCGATGGCCCGCCCGCTACGCTAGCGCTCTTCCTATGAACGCCCCAAAAGCAGCGGCGGGCCGAGAGGGTACCCGGCCCGCCGCTTGCCCAAAGGGAGTTGGGGTGCGGTTGACTATTTGACCTCGGGCCTGCCTACCGGTAGGCCGGGATGATCTCCTCCCCGAGCAGCCGGATCGTCTGCATCACCTTCTCGTGCGGGATCCGTCCCACCTGGCACATGACGATAAGCTGATCGATTCCAGTCTCCGCGTAGTGTTGCACCACCTTGCGGCAGCGCTCCACGGAGCCCATGCACAGGGCGCCGGACTCGAACTGCTCCTCGAAGCTGGGCCGCTCCCGCAGCCGCTGCTCCGCCATCCGGGCCAACGTCTGGTAGTACTGATAGGACTCGGGCACGTCCTTCTTCTTCGCCCAGGGGATGAACAGCGCTGCTATCGACTCGCCGAAGAAGTCCGCTCCCGGCTTGCCATACTCGATCGCCTCCTCGTCCGTGGGGGCGATCAGCGCCATCGTCGTCGCCGCGAACTGGTTGTTCACGAACTCGCCCACCGGTTGCGCATTCTTCACCTTCTCGCGGTAGATGTTCAGGCTCGCCTCCAGCACACCGGGGGCGATGAAGCCGAAGGAGAGCGCGCCCAACCCGTACTCCCCGGCGAGACGGAAGCTGTCCGGCTGGGTGCAGGCCATCCACATCGGCGGGTGCGGCTTCTGGACCGGCTTAGGGATGACGTTCCGGGGCGGAACCACAAAATGATCCCCTTCCCAGGAGAACGTCTCCTGAGTCCACATCTTCGGGATCATGCGCACCGCTTCATCCCACATCGATCGCGAGTCCGCCGGGTCGACTCCGAAGCCCTCCAACTCCTGCTCCGTGATGGAGCGGCCCGTCCCCAGGTCTACCCGCCCGTTGGAGACGATGTCCAAAGCCGCCGCCCGCTCCGCCACCCGGATCGGGTGGTTGAACGGGTAGGGGAGCAGCGCTATCCCGTGGCCCAGGCGGATGTTCTTCGTCCGCTGGCTGGCCGCCGCCAGGAACACCTCCGGCGCCGACGAGTGGGAGTACTCCGCCAGGAAGTGGTGCTCCACCTCCCACACGTAGTCGAAGCCGAGCTTATCAGCGAGCTCTATCTGCTCCAGGGCGTCATGGTACGTGCGGTACTCGCTATCGCCGTCCCACGGCTTCTGCATCTGTAGCTCGTATATGACCCCGAACTTCAAGGCTGGCCCTTCCTAGGACATACCGACTAGTCAGTTTGTATCACGGACCGCGCCGCTATGTCAACTTACCTGTGATCCCTGTTTCTGATCCCGGTCCCTAGCCATCTATTCCACCGAGACGCTGCATCGGCGGGCCAGCCTCCAAGCCCCCGTCCACGGGCAGCGCCACCCCGGTGATGAACGACGCCTCGTCCGAGGCTAGGAACATAACCGCCCGCGCTACCTCCTCTGGCTCCCCCACTCTCCCTATTGGGTGCAGCTGTGCCAATCGTTCCCACGCCTCCTCGGCTGAATCGCTGAACAGCTCGCGGCCCCGCTCGATAAACGGGTCCAGGATCGGCGTGCGTATCACGCCCGGGCACACGCAGTTCACTCTGATCCCCTGCTGCGCCCACTCCACCGCCAGCGACTTCGTCAGTAGCACCACACCCCCCTTTGAGGCGCAATATGTGGATAGCCATGCCGTACCCCGCAGGCCCGCGTCCGAGGCCGTATTGACGATGGCGCCTCCCCCTTGCTTCAGCATCTCCGGTATCGCGTGCTTACAGCCCAGGAACACCCCTTTCAGGTTGATGTCTATAGTCCTGTCCCACTCCTCCTCCTGCACCTGAGTCACCGGTCCCCCGGTCGCGATCCCGGCGTTGTTGTACAGGGTGTCCAGCCGGCCCCAGCGCTCCACCGTCTCACGCACCATCCGCTGAACGTCCTCTTCCTGCGCTACGTCCACCGTTAGCGAGGCCGCGTCGCCGCCGGTATCGGCGATCTGGTGAGCTACCCGCTCCGCTCCCTCCCCATTGATGTCGACGCACATCACCTTCGCACCCTCCCGGCCGAACAGCAACGACGTCGATTTCCCGATGCCGGAGGCCGCGCCCGTGATCAGCGCCACCTTGTCCTTCAGCCGCATGTCTCCTCCCTTGCTAGCCGCAGATCGTCACGGCCCGAAATCAGCTGAAAATAAATCTGTGCTCTATCTGTGCCCACGTGTCCGCCTCAGGCGGATCTGTGGCCAAGAAACTACGCCGGCGCTGGTACCGACGACAAAAACTCCACGATCGCCCCCGCCGACTCTTCAGGCTTCTCCCAGAAGAACATGTGCGCCACCCCGGGCACGATGCGTACCTTTACCCCCTCAATCGCCCCCGCAGCACCTCCGCGTTCCCTACCGGCACTAGCAGGTCCCGGTCGCCGTGGATGATGAGCGTGGGCGCCTTGACCTGCGGCAGCCGCTCGTACGTGTCGAACAACTGGGCGGCCATGAGCTGCCGCCCGAACGTATCCCACGGCGTTGGCGTCGCCAAATGCGCCGTGATGATATCGTCTAGGAACTCCTTGCCCGCCTCCATAAACTCCGGCGTCACCGTAACCAGCCAGAACTGCTGGACGCGCTCCGCCACTGGCAGCGAACCGATCCGACCCATCCTGGCCACCACCTCGGCGCTGGTCGGCACGCTGTGCGCTGGGCCGCAGTTCGTGCATCCCAGCGCCAGCCCCTGCACCACCTGCGAGTGATTCAGCGCCAGTTCCTGCGCGATCATTCCACCCATCGATATCCCCAGCACGTGTGCCTTCTCGATCCC
>CAJXNA010000208.1 GCA_913056415.1 uncultured Chloroflexota bacterium
TCTTCGTTCTGACCAGCAACGCGTTCTGGCCGCTGATCGAGTCGAATCCGAAGCTCGCACACAAGCTCTTGCGCGCGGTCGCCAGACGTGCGCGCACCGCGTTCGCAGACCCGACGGTCTAGCCACCGCTGACTGCTCGACTATGAAACGGGTGGGAGTTGATGTCGGCGGCACCTTCACCGACTTCCTGCTCTGGCAGGACGGCCGGCTCAGCGTTTACAAGCGGCCCTCCACGCCCGATGACCCGGCGCGCGGCGTCCTGGAGGGGCTGCGCGAGATGGCCGCCCGGCCCCAAGAGCCGCTTGCCGCTCGCCAAGAATTGGAAGTCGCCCACGGCTCCACCGTGGCCACCAACGCCATCATCGAGCGTAAGGGCGCCAAGACCGCGCTCATCACCACCCACGGCTTCCGTGATCTCCTCGTCATCGGCCGCCAGACGCGCCCCAGCCTCTACGACCTGTCGCCGCGGCGGCCGCCGCCCCTCATACCTGACGAGCTGCGGCTGGAGGTCGAGGAGCGGCTGGACTCCCACGGACGGGTGCTCCAGCGCCTGGACGAATCGCAGGTGGAGCGCCTCCTGGACGAGCTTCAAGCGCAGGGCGTGGAGTCGCTGGCGGTCTGCTTCCTGTTCTCCTTCCTCAATCCGGACCACGAGCGTCTAGTCGCCGAGGCCGCCCGCAAACGCAAGCTGTTCGTATCCCCCTCCCACGAAGTCCTGCCCGAGCACCGTGAGTACGAGCGCACAACCACCACAGTCGCCAACGCCTACGTCGGCCCCGTCGTCTCCCGCTACCTGTCACGGCTGGAGTCTCAGCTGCGGAAGGAGGGCATCGTCAGCCTGCGGGTCATGGGCTCCAACGGCGGCAGCATGAGCCCGCAGTCCGCCGGGCGCCTGGCCGTGCGCACGGCGCTCTCCGGCCCCGCCGGAGGCGTTGCCGGCGCGTTCCAGATAGCCTCCGCCGCCGGCTTCGACCGCATCATCACGCTCGATATGGGCGGCACCTCCACCGACGTCTCGCTCTGCCCCGGTCGCATCGGGGAGCGGGACGAGGCGCAGGTGGGCGAGCTGCCGATCCGCGGCGCCAGCGTCGACGTGCTCAGCGTGGGCGCCGGCGGCGGCTCCATCGCCCGCATCGATGCCGGGGGCGCCCTGCGCGTCGGCCCGGAGAGCGCGGGGGCGGACCCCGGCCCCGCCTTCTACGGACGCGGTCGCGACCCCACAGTCACCGACGCCCAGGTAGTGCTGGGACGCATCACGCCGGAGCACTTCCTGGGCGGCCGCATGGATGTGCGGCCTGACCTCTCCCGCTCGGCCATCGACGACCTGTCGACGCCCTACGGCGGCGACGCCACGGCCGCCGCCGCCGCCGTCCTACGCGTGGTCAACGCCGGCATGGAGCGGGCCCTGAGAGTGGTCTCCGTGGAGCGCGGCCACGATCCGTCCGCCTCAGGCGGATTCACGCTGGTGTCGTTCGGCGGCGCCGGTCCCCTCCACGCCTGCGAGCTGGCGGCCTCTCTCCGCATGTCGAGGGTGCTGGTGCCCCTGTACCCAGGCGTGCTATCGGCGCTGGGCATCGCCGCCGCGCCCATCACCAAGGACCTGTCGGCGGCCGCGCTTCTGACCATCCCCGCCGATGGCGACGGCTGGCCCGAAGTGGAGGCGACGCTGTCCCGACTCTCGTCCGATCTGGAGCGGCGCGCCGCCCAAGAGCTGCGAGACGAAGGCTCGCCCACGGACGAGGTCGCCGTCCAGCGCTTCCTGGAGATGCGCTACGTCGGACAGTCCTACGAGCTCGCCGTGCCCACCGAAGAGCTGGCGCCCGCCTCCTTCCTGCCCACCTTCCACGCCCTGCATCAGGAGCGCTACAGCCATAGCGATCCCGCGCGCACGGCGGAAGTGGTGAACCTACGGCTGCGGCTGACCGTGGCGACCAGCGCCATGGAGATGCCACGACTCGCACCCTCACGCGACGACCCGCTGCTCGGCCACCGGGAGGTCTGGTTCGACGGCCCCGCCAGGGCGGCGGTGTACGATCGCTCGCGCCTCTCCCCCGGCGACAGGTTAGCCGGGCCGGCGATCGTCGTTCAGATGGACGCCACCACCGCCATCCCGCCCGGCTGGAGCGGCGCCGTCGATGCTTGGGGGAACATCATCCTGGAGCACACCGATGCCTAAACGCCCCGATCCCGCCGAGCTCGCCATCTTCAACGCCCTGTTCGCCTCCGTCGCGGAGGAGATGGGCGTGACCCTGAGACGGACGGCCCACTCGCCCAACATCAAGGAGCGCCGCGACTACTCCTGCGCCGTGTTCGACCGCCAGGGCCGGCTCGTCGCCCAGGCCGCCCACATACCCGTCCACCTGGGGGCGATGCCGACCTCGGTGGCGGCAGCCATGCCCCTGGCACCCTTCCGCCCGGGCGACCTCGTCATCCTCAACGACCCCTACCTCGGCGGCACCCACCTGCCGGACATCACCATGGTCTCGCCCGTCTTCTTCAAGCCTCCCTCTCCCTCGAAGGGAGAGGGCCGTGGTGAGGGCGCCCTGGCCGGGTTCGTGGCCAGCCGCGCCCACCACGCGGACGTCGGCGGAATGTCGCCGGGCTCGATGCCTCTGGCCGAGGAGCTGCTCCAGGAGGGGATCGTGATCCCGCCCCTCAAGCTGTACGAGCGGGGGCGGCTCAACCGCGCCGTCTACGACCTCCTGCTGCGCAACATGCGCAACCCCGAGGAGCGAAAGGGAGACCTGGACGCCCAGGCCGCCGCCCATCGCATCGGCGAGGCCCGGTTCGCCGAGATCGTGGAGCGCTACGGCCTGACGCAGGTGCGACGACAGATGCGGGCCGTGATGGACTACGCCCAGCGCATGACCCAGGCGGCCCTCGCCGAGATAGCGGACGGCGTGTACGAGTTCGAGGACTTCCTGGACGACGACGGCGTCAGCGATGAGCCCGTCCGCATCCGCATCCGCATCACGATTGACAGCGGCACGATGCACTGCGACTTCAGCGGCTCCTCTCCGCAGCGGCCGTCCTCCGTGAACGCGGTGGCGGCCGTCACCCGCTCGGCGGTCTACTACGTGGTGCGCTGCCTGCTGGAGGCCGTGCCCGGCAGCGAATCGGTGCCCAGCAACGACGGCTGCTTCCGGCCGGTGAGCTTCACCCTGCCGGAAGGGTCGGTCGTGAACGCCACACCGCCGCACGCGGTCGCCGCGGGCAACGTCGAGACGTCGCAGCGGATCGTCGATGTTGTGCTGGGCGCGCTCGCCCCGGCGCTTCCGGATCGCATCCCCGCCGCCAGCGCCGGCACCATGAACAACGTCTCCATCGGCGGCTTCCTCCCATCTCTCTCTCCCTCCCAGGGAGAGGGCTGGGGTGAGGGTTCCTTCGCCTACTACGAGACCGTAGGTGGAGGCGCCGGCGCCGGCCCCAGCGCCGACGGCCTGTCCGCGGTGCACACTCACATGACGAACACGATGAACACCCCCGTGGAGGCGCTGGAGATCGCCTACCCCTTCCGCCTGCTGGAGTACGCGGTGCGACGCGGCTCCGGCGGCCGCGGACTTCACCGTGGCGGCGATGGGATCCGCCGCACCTGGGAGTTCCTGGCCCCGGCCACCGTCTCCCTGCTCACGGAGCGGCGGCGGCGCCGCCCCTGGGGGCTCGCCGGCGGCGACGACGGCGCGACCGGCCGCAACCTGTTATACCGCGCGCAATCCCAAAATGTAGGTCGGGGTCTTCAGACCCCGACAGGAGACCCGTCATCAGCCACGAAACCCGTCGCTTCGTTCAGAATGACATTCCGTAGGCTGTCACCCTGAGCCGCCCCGACTTGTCGGGGCGAGTCGAAGGGTCTGGTCCCTCGCGATGGGCATTCCAACCTGAGCAGATCGAGCGGGCGGACTCCCGCGTGACGCCGTGCTATCATGCAAGCTGCCATGAAGTTCACCGGCATCCTGGCGCCTGAAGCTAACGGCTGTTACTCAGTGATCTGTCCCGCCATCCCCGGCTGCGTGTCGCAGGGCGCGTCCGTGGATGACGCTCTCGTGAACGTCCGTGATGCAATTCTCCTCTGCCTCGACGTGCGTCGAGAAGATGGGCTTTCATTGCCTACCGAGACGC
>CAJXNA010000209.1 GCA_913056415.1 uncultured Chloroflexota bacterium
GCGGCACCAGCGAGATCCAGCGCAACATCGTCGCCACCCGCGGCCTGGGCCTGCCCAAGACCTACTAAGGATCCAGTCCGAAGGGGAGAGCCAATGGACTTCCGTGACACGCCGGAAGATGCGGCTTTTCGCCGTGAGGTGCGGGACTTCCTGGACGCTGAGCAGTTCCAGGGCTTCGGCAGGGCCAGCGGGCCGGCCGCGGCGGCCAATGAGGATCGTCTGCGCGGCGGCGTCGACCGCTATGGCGTCTACCGGGACTGGATGAAGAAGCTGGCCCGCAAGGGCTGGATCGCCCCTGCCTGGCCCAAGGAGTACGGCGGCGCCGGTATGACGGTGATGCAGCAGTTCGTCTTCAACGAGGAGATGGCGCGGGCCCGCGCCCCCCGGCCCGGCGGCATCGGAGTTGGCTTCGCTGGCCCCACCATCATCACCTACGGCACTGAGGAGCAGAAGAAGGAACACCTCTCGCTCATCGTCTCCGGCGATGCCGTCTGGTGCCAGGGCTTCTCCGAGCCCGGGTCCGGCTCCGATCTCGCCTCGCTACAGACCCGGGCCGTACGCGACGGCGATGATTACGTCATTAACGGCCAGAAGATATGGACAAGCGGCGCCCAGTTCGCGCAGCGCATGATCCTACTCGCGCGCACCGACCCGGATGCGCCCAAGCACAAGGGAATCTCCTACTTCCTTCTGGATATGAAGTCGCCCGGCGTCACCGTCAGGCCGCTGGTGAACATGGCCAACAGCGCCGCCTTCAACGAGGTGTTTTTCGAGGACGTGCGGGTTCCCAAGAAGGACTTGCTGGGGGAGGAGAACCGCGGCTGGTACGTGGCCGCCACCACGCTGGACTTCGAGCGTTCGTCGATCGGCGCTGCTATCGCCCAGCAGACCCAGGTGGAGGACCTGATCCTGTTCGTGCGGGAGGGGGCCGGCGACGGCGTCACCGTTCACCCTACGGTCAAGCTGGAGCTGGCGGAGCGCTCCATCGAGGCGGAGACGGCGCGGCTCCTCTCGTATCGGGTGATCACGTTGCAGACGAAGGGGATGGTGCCTAACCACGAGGCCTCGGCCGCCAAGCTCTACTCCTCGGAGCTGAGCCAGCGCGTCGCCGCTACCGGCATGCGGTTAGTCGGCCTCTACGGGCTGCTGGGCCAGGACAGGAAGGCGGAGGCGGAGTCGGCGGCATACCGCTACGCTCCCCGTAGGGGGCGGCTGATGCGCGCCTACGTGAACGCCGTTTCGTCGACCATCGCGGGCGGGACGTCAGAGATACAGCGGAACATTATCGCGACTAGAGGGTTGGGTCTGCCTCGGGACTAGCGCTGACCCGCCGCTGGCACCACACCCTGAGCGGTATGGCATCGGAGCCCCCATGTCCCAGATTGCCCCGCACGACGCCTCGTGATACCGTAGGCCTGCCCTGATGAAGGCCAGGCTTAAGCCTGGCCTTCGGACGGCTGCGTGGAACGACAGCGCGCATACAGGAGGAGCCGATGGTCAGCGTGAAAGACGTCTACGAGATCGGCGAGATACCGCCCCTGGGTACGATTCCCAGGCAGATGTACGCCCAGGTGATCCGCCGGGAGCGCTTCGGGGAGCCGGCGAAGGCGTTCCAGCCCGAGAAGGTGAACGTGCCGACTAACCTGAAGCCGGACGAGGCGCTGGTGTTCGTAATGGCGGCGGGGATCAACTACAACAACGTGTGGGCCAGCCTGGGCGTTCCCGTTGACGTGATCAAGGTGCACGAGCGCGAGGGCGACCCCTCCGGCTTCCACATCGGCGGCAGCGACGCCTCCGGCATCGTCTACGCTGTGGGCGACGAGGTGACCAACGTCAGGATTGGCGACCGCGTGGTCGTCCATTGCGGTTGGTGGGACCGGGAGGACCCGTATATCAAGGCGGGCGGCGACCCGATGATAGCGCCCAGCGCGCGCATCTGGGGCTACGAGACGAACTGGGGCTCATTCGCCCAGTTCGCCAAGGTGCAGGCGCACCAGTGCCTGCCGAAGGCGCCGCAGCTCACCTGGGAGGCGGCCGCAGCGCCCACGCTTGTCGGCTCCACGGCCTATCGCATGCTTCACGGCTGGCCGCCCAACACCGTCAAGGATGGGGACGTGGTCCTGGTCTGGGGCGGCTCCGGCGGCCTGGGCTCAATGGCGATCCAGATCGCGCGGGAGGCGGGCGCCGTGCCGGTGGCCGTGGTCTCCAGCGAGAGCAAGTTCGAGTTCTGTCAGAACCTGGGAGCCAAGGGCTGCATCAACCGCAAGAAGTTCGATCACTGGGGCATGCCGCCGCACTGGGACGACACAGAGGCGTTCGGCCGCTGGGCGGAAGGGGCGCGCGCCTTCGGTAAGGCGATATGGGACGTCCTGGGCGAGCGCAGGAATCCGGCGATTGTGTTGGAGCATCCGGGGGAGGACACGATCCCCACGTCGATCTTCGTGTGCGATAACGGGGGTATGGTGGTGATCTGCGCCGGCACCACGGGCTTCAGCGCCGTGGTGGACCTGCGCTACCTGTGGATGCGACAGAAGCGGTTCCAGGGGTCACACTTCGCCAACGATGATAATGCCGCCGCCTTCAACCAGCTGGTTGTGGACGGGAAGATCGACCCCTGTCTGAGCCGCGTCTTCGCCTTCGAGGAGATATCGGTGGCGCACCAGCTCATGCACGAGAACAAGCACCCGGAGGGGAACATGGTGGCGCTGGTGAGCGCCCCGCGGGAGGGGCTGACGGACCTGCCGTAGGAACCCGCTCGTCCTTCGACGAGCTCACCATGAGTGGAGGCTTTCCCTCGCTGCTATACTGGGGGCGATTGCGGGCCAGCGAGTAGGAGAGTCGCTATGGACTATCGCTTTACGCCTGAGGAAGACGCCTTCCGGCAGGAGGTGCGGACGTTCCTTCGCGCTGAGCTGCCGGAGAGCTGGGATTACGACCCGTTCGAGCTGCACGACGAGCAGTGGGAGTTCGCGCGCGAGTTCACCAAGAAGCTGGGGGCGAAGAGGTGGCTGGCGCCGGCCTGGCCGGAGGAGTACGGCGGCCTGGGGCTGGACTTCATGAAGCAGGTGGTGATGGCGGAGGAGATGGCCTACCGCCGCGCGCCCAACACCAGCCTCATCGGCGTGACGTACGCCGGGCCTACCGTAATCGTCTATGGCAGCGACGAGCAGAAGAAGCGGTTCCTGCCCGGAATCACCTCGGGCGAGATCGTATGGTGCCAGGGCTACTCGGAGCCCGACGCCGGTTCGGACCTCGCCTCGTTGCAGATGACGGCGGTCAAGGACGGGGACGACTACGTGCTGAACGGGACGAAGATATGGTCGTCCAACGCACACAAGGCGAACTGGTGCTTCCTGCTGGCCCGCACGGACACGGAGGCGCCCAAGCATAAGGGGATCTCCTACCTCATTACTCCTATGGACGTCCCCGGTATCACAGTGAACCCGCTGGTGAACATGGCGGACGAGCACAACTTCAACGAGATCGTGTTCGAGAACGTGCGCGTGCCCGCGAAGGGGCTGGTGGGGGAGGAGAACCGCGGCTGGTATGTGGGGATGACGACGCTGGACTTCGAGCGGTCGAACATCTCCTCGGCGGCGGCGCACCGGCGCAGCTTCGAGCAGCTCCTGGGGTATGTGAGGGAACAGGGAACAGAGGACGGGGAACAGAGGGCTCGCCCCGCCCTGGGTGGCGATGGCGGCGGAGTACGGCTGCGGCTGGCGGAGATCGCGATCGAGATCGAGACGGGGCGGTACCTGTCGTACCGGGTGGCGTCGATGCAGGCGAGGGAGCAGATCCCGAACTACGAGTCGTCGGCGGCGAAGGTGTACCACTCGGAGCTGGGGCAGAGGCTGGCGCGTACGGGGCTGCAGGTGATGGGGCTGTACGGCCAGCTACGAGAGGGCTCCAAGTACTCGCGGCTGCGAGGGCGGTTCGCGCGGACGTATGTGACGTCGGTGGGGGCGACGATAGCGGCGGGGACATCGGAGATACAGCGCTCCATTATCGCCAACCGGGGGCTAGGGTTGCCGAGGGGGTAGGGGCCAGAACCTAGAACCGAGAACCTAGAACCTAAAACCTGGCCT
>CAJXNA010000210.1 GCA_913056415.1 uncultured Chloroflexota bacterium
TCTACGGCGGGGACTATCCGACCGAGACCTGGACGACGTACATGGCGGACGCCCTCGAGGGGGAGGAGGGCCTGCGGTTCCCCAAGCCGGCGGAGTTGCAGGGCGTCGACAACCGCTTCTAGGTCGCGGACCCATGCATCAAGGGACTGTTCCCCGATATCACGGTCAGATAGACCGGTGCCTCGCCCGTCGTAGCGTATGAGTTGGTGGTTGCGGGCTAGTCCTTCGATTGTCTGTCGCCAAAGAGGGCTCTTCCATTCATACTCCAGGTGAGTAAACCAGCCGAGGGCCCTGACCAGCGAAGGCCCTTCGCCCAGGGTGGCGTAGGCGATGCGGACGCCGTCGGAGGTGGTACAGAAGCGGATTTGCTGTTCCATGTGAGACTGACCTTTCCCTATGGTGCCGCAATCATAGCGCCGCCGGGGGAATCCGTCAAAGCAGCGCCGCTTATGGTTCGACAGACTCACCACGAGCGGCACCATATCCGCTTGGCCCCTACATCCGGCTGTAGCCGCTGCCGACGGGCCGCTCCGGGTCCACGCCGATCCCCTTCGCTTCCTGGATCAGCCCGTACTCCTTCAGGAGAAGCTGGCTGTAGGTCACGCGGCCGGTCACCTTGTCCAGCGGCTCCGTCGCCAGCAGCAGCACCGCCTTCGCCATCAGCTCCGGCCGCTCGCCGCTCGGGTCGTCCAGGCCGGTGACCAGGCGGTGGTGAACCGTCCCCGGCGTGGGCACCACCAGCGAGGGGGAGACGCAGGTGACGGAGACGCCGTACTGGTACACCTCCATCGCCAGCCCCTGGCTGAACCGCTCCAGCGCTGCCTTCTGGGCGCCGTAGCAGGTGCCGCCGATCCCCTCGGGTGCGGGGTAGGGCCCGCGGCCGGGCCCGATGGCGGCGCCGGAGGAGATGTTGACGATGCTGCCGCTCCGGCGCTCGATCATCTCCGCCAGCACAAGCTGGCTGAGGATGAACGGCGCGTGCAGGTTCACCGCCCAGGAGCGCAGCCAGCGGTTGAGGGCGTAATCTTTCACGGGAACGAAGTAGGTGAGGGCGGCGTTGTTGACCAGCACGTCCACCTGGCCGTAGGTGTCGCGCGCCGTCTGGACCAGCTTCTCGCACTCCGTTGGCTCGGAGATGTTCACGGCCACGGGTATGGCCTCGCCGCCCGCCGCCTGGATGTCCGCCACCGTCCGCTCCAGCGAGCCCTCCAGGGGGTGGTCACCCTCTCGCAGCGTGCGGGCGGCGCAGATCACCTTGCCGCCCTCCGCCGCGAACAGCCTCGCGATCTCGGCGCCGATGCCGCGGCTGGCCCCGGTTACGATCACAGCCTTGCCGTCAAGCTTACCCATCGTGTGCCCCTCTCAAGACGTCAGGTCCATGTCCACGAACGCCACGTTGTTCGGCACCGCCTCGTGGTCGTGCGGGGCGACGAGGACGCCGTGGGCCCGCGCCTCCTGCTGCAGGACCGGCTCCAGCTTGTAGAACCGCTCCACCACCGAGGGGTCTTCGGCCTCGTACACCGTCACCAGCAGGGCTTCACCGTCGCCGACAACCTCCGGCGTCGTGAAGGAGACGATGCGCGTGAAGCCGAAGGAACGCAGCGCCTCCCGGCCCGTCTCGAACCCTTCCTTGAGCTGCTGCATGAACTCCTCCTTCTTCCCCGGGAGGATCTTCGCTACGTGCACACAGGCGACCATGTCTGCTCCTTTCTATCGGCGCCGACGCTAGTTCGGCATACGCTGGGCGGGGTCGCGGGAGAAGGTGACGGCGGGGGGGATCAGCTTGCGTGGCCGCCCGTACATGATCCCCATCGCCTCGCCCGCTAGCGAATCGTCGCGCACGAACTCCAGCACCGCCTCTGCGATCTCGCGGGGTGGGATGAGCGGCATCTGGCTAACCATAGCATCACGCTGGGCCCGCTGTTCCGCCGTCATCTCCGGCGTCAGCTTGGTCAGCATAGGTGTGTCCACCACCCCGGGGCAGACGCAGTTCACGCGTATGTTCGCCTCCGCCTTCAGGAATACCAGCGCCCGCGTCAGCCCGACGATGCCGTGCTTGGCCGCGGCGTAGATGGGGTCAGGCTGGTACTGGATGATCCCCGCCATGGAGGCGGTGCTGACGATCACGCCGCCACCGCGACGGCGCATCGCCGGCACCGCGGCCTGTGTCCCGGCGATGACCGCCCACAGGTTAACGGCGAGGGCGTGCTCCCATCGCTCAGGCGGCGTCTCCGGGAAGCGCGGCGGGGGAAGGCCGATGCCGGCGTTGTTGTGCAGGATGTCCAGCCCCCCGTACGCCTCTTCGGCGAACGCGACCATGCGCTCAAGCTCTTCCCGCTTGGTGATGTCGGTCTCGACGAACGCCGCCTTGCCGCCCGCCTGCTCGACGAGCGATACGGTCTCGGCTCCACCCCCGCTATCGACGTCGGCGACGACGACCGATGCTCCCGCCTCTGCCAGGAGGAGGGCCGTCGCCCTGCCGATGCCGGAGCTGCCTCCTGTGACCAACGCTACCTTGCCCTCCGGGTTCATGTGTCCGTTCCTTTCTTGCTAATGGAGTCCGCGGGCCTGCGAGTGGTAGTCTCCGACATTACGCCCGCCGCCGCAACGTCCACTGGTAATCGCCCGCGATGACCGGATAGAATTCGTGAGGAGAAGACGATGCTCAACGACGCCCTCAAGATGGCTCAACGCCTTGCTCGCGGCGATGTGGTGCTCCTATTCGCCGACGGCGGCTGGAAGTACCTGGCCACCGGCCTCTGGACCAGCCCGCCGCGGGCTGGCGAGGGCGAGGCGCTGGACGATATGATGTTGGGGTGACCGCTGAGGCTTTGAGACCGCGCAGGCTCGGTGCAACCGATCTCCAGGTATCGGCCCTCTGTCTGGGCACGATGCAGTTCGGCTGGACCGCGGACGAAAGCGTGTCGTTCGCCGTCATGGACGCGTTTGTAGAGGCCGGCGGCAACTTCCTAGACAGCGCCGACATGTACAGCCACTGGGCGCCCGGCAACCCGGGCGGCGTGTCTGAGGAGATCGTCGGGCGCTGGATGAAGGCACGGCGCAACCGCGGGCGCCTGATCGTCGCGACGAAGGTGCGCGCCCGCATGTGGGAGGGCCCCGACGGTGAGGGGCTGAGCCGCCCACACATCCAGCGCGCGGTTGAGGACAGCCTGCGCCGCTTGCAGGTGGAGACTATAGACTTGTACCAGTGCCACTGGCCGGACGAGGATATTCCGATTGAGGAGACGCTCTCCGTCTTCAGCGAGCTGATCGCCTCAGGCAAGGTGCGCTACATCGGCGCCTCGAACTACACGGCGGCGCAGCTCGAGGAGGCGCGCAGGGTCGCCGGCGAGAAGGGTCTGCCTCGCTTCGTCTCGCTACAGCCGCACTACAACCTTGTCCATCGCGCCGAGTTCGAGGACGCGCTCGCGGCCCTGTGCGAGCGAGAGGAGATCGGCGTCATCCCCTATAGCCCGCTCGCGGGCGGCTTCCTCACGGGGAAGTACCGGCGGGGGCAGACGATGCCCGACAGCCAGCGTGCGGAGGGCGCGAAGCGCTACATGACGGAGCGGGGCTTCGGCGTGGTCGACGCGCTTGATGCGATGGCGAAGGCGCACGATACGCACGTCGCCGCCGTAGCCCTCGCCTGGCTGCTCTCGAAGCCCGCGGTCACGGCGCCGATCGTCGGCGCGAACACGCCTGAGCAGCTCGCAGACCTGCTGCCCGCTCCGGAGCTACGCCTGGGCGCTGACGAGCTGTCGGTCCTGGATGCCGCGAGCGCTGGGATGTAGCTATGGTAGAGCTTCAGCGATCTCCCGGCGCAAGTCCGGAAAGCGCGCCAGCCACTCCTTGCGCTCTTCCTTTAGCTGCGTGACGTACTCGTCCGCCTGCTCCGGGCTGTAGAACTTGTCCAGGCGGAACTTGCCCATATCAAGCCCGTCCACGGACGC
>CAJXNA010000211.1 GCA_913056415.1 uncultured Chloroflexota bacterium
TTCCGATCTTGTCTGTGCGCAAGCGCCGCCCCAAAGGCGACTTGGACGCTATGGCGGCCGCCATCATCCTTCAGGCATATCTCGACAGCCAGCGCGGGTCGGCCTCGGGATAGAACGTGCGCTTACTTGCTTTCCTCGCCTCCGCCCTGGTCCTGGGGATGGTCGCCGCCACGGTATGGACGATCACCGGCTCGCCCGGCCTGGTGGACGAGATCCCGGCGACTCCCTTCGTCACTCCTCTCACGCCGGCGCCCACGTCCATCATCATCTCCGTGGACGAGGGCGAAGGTGCGCAGGAGATCGGCGACATGCTTGAGGATGAGGGCGTTATCGAATCCGCCATCCAGTTCCGCGTGCTCGTGGAGCTTCTGGGGTACGATAGGCTGCTGCAAGCCGGGGAGTACGAGTTGGATCCGAACACGCCGGCCTTGGATGTCGTCTACCGCATGCGGCGCGGCATCGTCTCGTCGCTGTTCGTCACCGTGATCGAGGGTTGGCGCCTGAAGGAGATCGCCGACGCTCTGGACGCGCAGGGTGTCATCTCGCGACAGGACTTCCTGGAGGCGGCTGTGGCAGGCAACTTTGACTTTGATTTCCTGCGGCGGCTGGGGCCAATAACGCCTCTGGAGGGGTACCTCTTCCCCGCAACCTACTTCTACCGCCGCGATGACACCGCCGAAGACGTCATCCAGATGATGCTGGAGGCGATGGACAAGAACTTCAGTGAGAAGCTGCGGAGCCAGGCACTGGATAGAGGGCTGACCGTGCACGGTGTCCTCACTCTGGCCTCCATCATCGAGCGGGAGGCGAAGGTGCCGGACGAGCGCCCCAAAATGGCGCAGGTCTTCCTGACGCGGTTGCGCCGGGGCATGCTCCTGGAGGCCGATCCCACCGTCCAGTACGCCCTGGCGGAGGAGCCGGAGAATGTTGAGGAGTTCGGTTACTGGAAGGCGGAACTCACGGGGGAGGATCTGGAGGTCGATTCGGATTACAACACCTACCGCGTAGGCGGTCTACCGCCGACGCCCATCGCCGCTCCACGTCTCGACTCCATCATGGCCGTCATCGAGCCCACCGATACGAACTTCCTCTACTTCGTCGCGACAGGGGACGAGGATGGGTCCCACGTTTTCGCGGAGACGCTGGCGGAGCACTTGGAGAACGTCGAGGAGTACCGGCGCTGACGAAGTACGTGAGCGTCATCGGCTATCCCCTGAAGCGGTCGCTCTCGCCCGTGTTTCAGCAGGCTGCCCTCGATCACCTGAAGCTCGACATCCGATACGAGGCCTTGCCCACGCCGGGTGATAGGCTCTCCGAGGCCATCCAGGGGTTACGCGCGCCGGAGTGGCTGGGCGCCAACGTGACTATCCCCCATAAGGAGGCCGTTCTCCCCCTGCTCGACGAAGTCGATGACCTCTGCCGCCGCGTGGGGGCCGTCAACACGATCGTTAACCGCGAAGGCAAGTTGTACGGCTACAACACCGACGTCGCTGGCTTCTTGCGGGCTCTGCGCGAGGACGGTGGCTTCGATCCGGCTGGTGGCCGTGTTCTCGTGGCGGGGGCGGGCGGCGCCGCCCGCGCGATAGCGGTCGCGCTTATAGATGCCGGCGCCGCATCCATCACCTTCATCAACCGCACCTTTTCGCGCGCCTCCAGACTAGTGAAGGAGCTCGGGTCGCAGGCCGGGGACACTGAGCTCAGCGCTCTGCCGGACGTGTTCGCCTCCTGGCGCGCCTCCACTATCTCCTGCCGCCTTCTGATAAACTGTACGTCGGTCGGCATGGCCGGCACGAAGGAAGAGAAGGACTCGCCCGTGCCAATCGAACTCATTCCGCCTGGCGCTCTCGTATTCGACCTCATCTACCGCCCGACGAAGACGCCTCTCATGGCCGCCGCCGAGAAATGCGGCGCTGGCGTCCTGGGAGGGCTTCCCATGCTCGTCTATCAGGGCGCCGCGTCGTTCCGTCTGTGGACCGGCTCAGACGCGCCCCTGGAAGTGATGCTCGAGGCTGTGCGGATAGGCCTGTCCGCCTCAGGTGGAAGGGAGGGGTAGTGAGGTGGAGTGGGGCATCTTGGCCGTCACCATCATCTTCATCGTCGTCGGCTACATGGTTCTGCAGGGGACGCGCGCTTCGCTGGCCTGGCGAAAGGCTGCCGCCGGCGGCGACGTCGATGTGATTCGCCAGATGCTGGAGGAGTCGATCGCCGCTTGGCGCTCCGTGAAGCGCCCCAAGGAGGTGGCGCCGGATGTGTGGCGAGGCGTTCAGAGCGTAGAGCTTGTCGATGTGGCGTCGGATAGCGCCCGCGTCTCCTGCCAGGTGGAGAGCGAGTACCGCCTCGTCGACGGCCGTTGGCTGGAGATAACGGGCCCCTTGCAGGAGGGGCTGGCCGTCACCGTCCGCCTCGCCGATATGCTCCTGTACGATGTGCCCAACCTCAGCCTCGTTGCCGTTCGCATCGACGTGCACACCACGTTCCGCGATCCGGACGGCGCTTCCCAGCGGGTCTGCATCCTCACCACCACCGCCGGCCGAGAGGCTGCTCGCGAGGTGGATTGGGAGGGCTGGACGGCGGCCGAGATCGTGGACGCCTTCGGCGGCCGCTACCGCTTGGGCGAGCGTGGCGCTGCTCTGCCCATCGATCCTGATGAAGGGGCGGAAGCGCCGGCGGCCAGCGGCTCGGGGGCGCAGGCGGGCCGATGAGCGAGCTTCGCTTCCTCACTGCAGGCGAATCGCACGGCAAAGGCCTCACCGTTACGGTGGAAGGCCTGCCCGCCGGTCTGCCCCTCACCGAGGAGTATATGGAGAGCGATCTGCGGCGGCGCCAGGGTGGCTATGGCCGCTCCAAGCGACAGCAGATCGAGCAGGACCACGCGGAGATAATCGCCGGCGTCCGTCACGGCCGCACTCTCGGCAGCCCCCTGGCGCTGTTCATTCGCAACCGCGACTGGGAGAACTGGGGCGAGGTGATGCAGGTGGAGCCGTTCGAGGGCGAGGTGAAGCGGGTGACCCGCCTCCGGCCCGGCCACGCCGACCTGGCCGGGGCGATGAAATACGGCTTCGACGACGTCCGTAACGTGCTGGAGCGCGCCTCCGCCCGCGAGACGGCGGCCCGCGTCGCCGTCGGCGCTGTGTGTCGGCGTCTGCTGGAGGAGTTCGGCGTGGCCGTCCACTCTCACACCGTCTCCATCGGCGACGTGTTCGCCTCCCCGACGAGTCGGGGCGAGCCGGACTGGGAGGCCGTCGAGAAGTCGCCCGTCCGCTGCGCTGGCGCCAAGGCCTCCGAGCGCATGGTGAAAGCCATCGACACCGCCCGCGAGGCCGGCGACACCCTGGGCGGCGTGTTCGAGATGCGGGCCACGGGCGTTCCCATCGGCCTCGGCTCTCACGTGATGTGGGACCGGAAGCTGGACGGGTTGCTGGCCCAGGCGGTGATGAGCATCCACGCCGTCAAGGGCGTTGAGATCGGCGGCGGCTTCGCCCTCACCTCCACGCCCGGCTCCCAGGCCCACGACGTGATCCTGCCGCCGGAGAAGTGGGACGGCCGCCCCTGGCGTCGCGCCACCAACCGCGCTGGCGGTCTGGAGGGCGGCATCACCAATGGTGAGCCGGTCGTCGTCCGCGGCGCCCTCAAGCCAATCTCCACCCTCTCCAAGCCGTTGCCCTCCGTGGATCTCATCACGGGCGAGGAGATACAGGCTCACTACGAGCGCTCCGACGTGTGCACCGTCCCCGCCGCCGGCGTGGTGGGCGAGGCGATGGTGGCGATCGTCCTAGCCCAGTCGATGCTGGAGAAGTTCGGCGGCGACCGTCTGGAGGAGACCCGCCGCAACTACGAGGCGTACATCAAGACCCTCGGCCCGCGAGGGCGACAAGAATAGGAGACAGATGAAGGTATCCGGCTCACTACTAACGATGCTGCCGGCGTTGGCGCTCCTGC
>CAJXNA010000212.1 GCA_913056415.1 uncultured Chloroflexota bacterium
GTCCTATCCCCCCACCGGTCCCCCCTTCGCCGTGCGTATCCACTATGCCGTAGTTCATCGGGTTGCTAGCATCGATGTGCCAACCGAACAGACCGCCGTAGAAGCCCTGTAGCTTTTTGGGATCCTTGCCCAGTATCTCGAAGTGCACCACTGGCTGGCCCATGGGCGTTCTCCTTTCTCGATTACGCTTATCGTCTCGCTTCTCGCTACGCGCCGACTTGCTGGCGGGCGTTGCGGATCTGGTTGATATGGTCCGTCAGGTGGAAATCGAGGGCGCCCACAAACTGCGCCATCGTCGCGTACTCCCCGATGGGTGTCTCCTTGAACAGAGGCACCCGAGCCTTGCGGGCCAGGTCAGCATCCGTCAGGCCACCGAGGAACTCGGCCAGCTCTCGGTAACGGCTGGAGACAGCGCCCCGCATCTCCGCCAGCGACATCGTCTGACGGTCAGGTGTGTAGTAAGGTAACCCCGTCACGATTCCGATCAGTGGTGTGTCCTCCTCGATGATCTGACGCAAGGGGGCCAGGATATCTTCCCCTTCGTCACCCATCAAGTGTGAAAGTACCTCCTTGCAACACCACTCCGCGTCAGCCGCTCGTTGGCCCGCCTTCGCTTCGTCCAGCCCCTCCAGCGCCTCGCTTAGCTCGTCCATCTTCTGCCCCAACGCCTCGCGCAGGGACGTTCCTGCCTCTGAGACCATGTTCTTCCTCCTTCTAGGTCTCGCTCTGTCCTTACCGTTCCTGTAGTTGCATCAGGTCGTACAAGCCGAAGGTATCCGCCAGCCGGTCCACGGCGTTGAACTGGCAGGCCACCCAGACCCCTTCCAGTATCTCCTCGCCGGTCAGTCCGGCTGCCCGCAGACCGTCGATGTCCTCGTCCGTCACCTTGTGAGCATGCGTAGTCAGCTTCACAGACAGCCGCAGCAGCGCTTTGTACTTCTTATCTACCGGCAGCGTCTCGATGTCCGCCTCCTCCGCTCCCGTCACCGCTTCCGGGCTACCTCCTACGTACCGCAGGAGAAACGAATGCGCCTTCGTTCAGTAGGCGCAGGAGTTCGTCTTGGAGACGACGGTGGCGATCATCTCTTTTACCTGTCGCGGTAGGTGACCGCCGCCGAACATCGCCTTGTAGCCCTCGAACATCACCCGCAGGAAATCGGGTCGTGTGCTCGCCAGCTTGAAGACGTCGGGAACGGCTGGGAAGCCGAAGAAGGCTTGTATCTCGTCGTACAACGCCTTCGTCTCGTCGCGCGCCTCAGACTCCTGAACGATGTCGATGCGTACCGGCGAGTTACGGCTAGACGTGGCCATGGGGTACCTCCTGGGGACGTTAACGGGGCAGATCGCTTCAAATAATAGAGTCACTTCCTTGATTGCGTCAACCCCTTGCGCTACAATTCTTCACGCAATGCCCAAGCCATACAACCAGACCTGCCCGATCGCCAGGACGCTCGATATCATCGGCGACCGCTGGACGTTGCTCATCGTCCGCGATCTATTCCTCGGCGAGACGCGCTTCAACCAGTTCCTGGCGTCGTCTCCTGGCCTTCCCTCCAATCTCCTCGCGGATCGCCTAAAGAAGCTCGAGGAGCACGACCTCGTGGAGCGAGTCGTCTACAGCCAGCACCCCCTGCGCGCCGAGTACCGCCTCACGGACCAGGGCCGCTCCCTCGCCCCCGTCATCGAGGCGATAGTCCGCTGGGGCCTCGACCACTGCTTCGAGGATGAGCCGGAGGCGCGGGCCGCGGTAATTGAACGCATCAGTAGCGAGCTACCGGCCTACGGCCAGCGATAGCCCAACCGCTAACGCCCCCTTCCCAACGGCAGTATAATATCTCCAAGGTATCGCCATGTCTGCCATAAAGTTCGCCTGCATTTCGCCCCATCCGCCAATCATCGTCCGTGAGGTCGGTCAGGGCCGCGAGCGGGAACTCCAGCGCACCATAGATGCCCTGGAGCAGCTCGCTGGAGACGTAGCCGCCCACCGGCCGGATACCGTGCTCCTCATGGCCACTCACGGTCCCCTGAACCCCGGCGCCTTCGTCCTCCTCACCGCGCCCGTCGCCCAGGGTGACTTCGCCCGCTGGGGTGCCCCCCAGGTGAGCCTCCATTTCGACACCGACCCTGAGCTCATCGCAGCGATCCGCGATGAGGCCGAACGGGCCGAGCTGCCCTTGGATGCGGCGGCTCGCTGGGATGGCGGCTTGGACTGGTCCGTTACCGTGCCGATGTACTACTTGCGCTGCGGCATGGCCGATGCTCCCTTGACGCCGATGAACGTATCGTTCCTCTCGGCCCGCAAGCACTTCCAGCTCGGTCAGGCCGTACGCCGCGCCATCGACCGCGTAGGGCGGCGCGCCGTCGTCGTCGCCAGCGCCGATCTCTCCCATCGCTTGTCGGAGGACGGCCCCTACGGCTTCGACCCCGCCGGGCCGGAGCTGGACCTTCGCATCCGCGAGGCGGTCGCCTCCTGGGACGTCGAAGCGCTGCTGACGATGGACGAGGAGTTCCGCGAGCGCGCCGGTGACGACGCCGTGGCCTCCCTTAGCTTCCTCATGGGCGCCCTGGACGGCCTACGCGTCCAGCCCCGTGTCCTCTCCTACGAGGGCCCCTTCGGCGTGGGCTACATGGTCGCCGCCATCGACATCCTTGAAGACGAGGGAGGCGTGGCCTACGCCGAGGCCGAGCGCGCCCAAGCTGAGCCGCCCCAGCCGGAGCCCGAGAATATCGTCGCCGCCGCAGGCCCGAAACTCCCGCTCGTGCGGCTGGCCCGCGATGCGGCCGAGGCGTTCGTGCGGGAGCGCCGCGTCCTCGTACCGCCGCCGTCCCGTTCGCCCTGCCTGCCCGCCTCTGGAGGGAGCCCGTCAAAGGACGAACGGAACCTCCACTTCCGCTAGACTAGACCCATGACCACCCCCAAATCCCTCCACACCCTCGGACGCCCTGTCTTTCTGAGCGATCCCGGTCAACGCTCGGTTTCACACGGCCTACCTGAGCGAAGAATCTCGGCGGTTCTCCGTGTTCAAGCTGTCCACTATCCACTGCCGCGCTAAACTAGATCTATGACCACTCCCAAATCCCTCCACACCCTCGAATACGACAAGATCATCGAGCGCCTCGCCGCCCTCTGCGCCTTCCCCGCCTCCTGCCGCCTCGCCCTCGATCTCCAGCCCTCTTCCGACTACGCGGAGGTTCTCCGCCGCCAGCGCCTCACCGCCGAGGGCCGGCGCGCCCTCGAGCTCAAGCCCAACCTCTCCCTCTCCTCCGCTCACGACGTCCGCGACAGCGTCGGCCAGGTCGCCCTCGGCCACGTCCTGGAGCCCGCCGAGCTCCTCGACGTTCACGCCACCCTCCACCTGGCGCGAAGCATCCGCGGCACCCTCTCCCGCCTGCGCGTCCAGCTCCCCTTCCTTGCCGAGATCGCAGAACGCATCGCCGACTTCACTGAGATGGAACGCCGCATCGGCAGCACCGTCAACGAGCGTGCGGAGATCGTGGACGCCGCCTCGCCCGTCCTCACCCAGCTCCGCCACGACGTCCGTCAGGCCCACGACCGCCTTACCCACCGCCTGGAGCAGCTCGTCAGCTCGCGCACCAACCGCACCGCCCTTCAGGAGCCCATCGTCACCCTGCGCGATGGCCGCTACGTCGTCCCCGTCAAGACGGAGATGCGCTCCCAGATCCCCGGCATCGTCCACGACGTCTCCTCCTCCGGCGCCACCGTCTTCCTGGAGCCGCTTGAGGTCGTCGAGATGGGCAACAAGTGGCGCGAGCTCCGCCTGGAGGAGGGGCGCGAGGTGCAGCGCATCCTGCGTGACCTCTCTGAAGCCGTGGGCGAACGTGCCCCAGACATCGCCGCCGCCGTCGACATCCTCGCCGAGATCGACCTCGCTCTCGCCAAGGGTCGACTGGGCGAGTC
>CAJXNA010000213.1 GCA_913056415.1 uncultured Chloroflexota bacterium
GATCTGGCTGAGAACGTTTAGTATGCGACCGTGGGCCAGGATGACAACGGCGGCGGGCACAACGTAGGGCAGAGTCCAGATGACCTCGCCCCAGGTGGCAGTGTTGAAGCTGCCAAGGACAATCGCGAATACTGAGAGCGTGTGCGTTGTGTCGCGTAGCATGAGGAAGGAAGTAACGGCGGTGGAGAGCGACGCTACGGCCACCCCGGCGAGGATCAGTGTGGTCGCCGGCAGGGTGTTGCCCACACGGGCGACGCTGTAGACGACGACCACGGAGACGATGGCGCCGGCGAAAGCGGCCAGGGGCAGGACGCTGAGGCCGTGCCAGGAGTGGGGCGCCTCAGCGACGATGACGATGGTTGCGCCCAGGGCGGCCCCGGTGGCCACGCCGATCAGATAAGGATCGGCAAGCGGGTTCCGGAACACCCCCTGGTAAGTGGCGCCGGCCATCGCCAGAACGGCGCCCGTCAGCCCCGCCAGCAGCACCCGCGGCAGGCGCACCTCCCAGATGATGTCCCGCCAGAGAAGGGGCAGACTATCCGCCATCTCCACGCCGGGCAGACGAGAGAGGACGATGCGTACGATGGCGTCCAGGGGTATGCTTGCCGGGCCCACGGCTACGCCCAGGATGACCGCCCCCAGGAGGGCCGCAGTCGCCAGGAGGAACCGGGGCCAGGGAAAACGCCCCAAGCCGGCAAGAGCCCCCGCCTCAGGCGGGGCCGGCGGCTCCGCGGCGTCGATGGCCGGAGCGCGGCGGAGGACGTTCACGGGAAGAGCTCCGGGTATAGCAGCTTGGCTAGCGTCTCCAGCCCCTCGACCAGGCGAGGACCGGGGCGGCTCACGAGATCGGGGTCCACCGGGAAGATGCGGTCGCTCTGGACTGCGGACACGTTCTCCCAGCCGGGGCGGGCCTTCACCGTCTCGGCCGATTCGCCGAATTCCGCATCAGCCAGGATAATCACCTCCGGGTCCGCCTCAATGATCGCTTCAGCGTTCATCTGGGGGAACGGCTCACCCGTAGCGTCGGCGATATTCTGGGCATTGAGAAGGCCGTAGAGGTCAGCCACGAAACTGCCGGGGCCGACGGTGAAGAATGTAGAGTCCAGCTCGTGGAAGATTCGGGGGCCCTCCTGGACGTCGGCCAGCCCCGCGACGATGGCGTCGATGCCGGCCTGCATATCGGCGATGAGGCTTTCGGCCTCATCGAGCCGGCCGGTGACGCTGCTCAGCAGCTCTATCTGGTCGAACACACCCTGGACGGAGGCGGGGGTCTGCTGGAAGAGGACGGGGATGCCCAGCCCCTCCAGAGCATCCTCGAGGCCGCCCGGGTCGAAGAATATGATCACCAGATCCGGCTCCAGAGCGGCGATCCCCTCCAGGCTGGGCTCGAAGCCGCTGAGCTTCGTCTTAGTCGCCGCTTCAGGCGGGAAGTCCGTGTTCTCGTCGACAGCGACGACGGCGTCGCCGGCGCCGATGGCGAACAGGATCTCCACGAAGGAGGGAGCGAGGGCCACGATCTTCTCAGGCGCGAGTTCGAAGGTGATCTGCTTTCCGTTGCTGTCCGTGACGGTGACCGGGAAGGCCGCTGGCGACGGACTCGGAGCCGCTTCCTCAACGGCCGTAGGCGTGGACCTGACGCCGTTGCCGCCGCCATTGCAGGCCAGGACCGCCAGGGCGACCACGGCCAGGAGAGCGGGAACAAGGTAGCGAAGCCTCATAACGATTGACCTCCCGAAACTAGTCGGAAGGCAAGGGAACGGGCGGCACGAAAAACCCCTGCCCGCTAAGACAGGGGTGTGGCGTTGCCGCTGCAGCCCATGCCTTTCCGCGAAGGCTGGTGACCGCCAGGGGCAGGCGACCTGACTCCCCCGGTATCGATAGGACCCGAGGATACAGTTGCGGGACAGCGCCGGCCTCTCACCGGCTTCGCTTTTGACCCCTGCCTCTCGACGGCGAGCGGCCCGCCGCCGAGGGGTCGCGGGGACCCCTGACATACGCTATTCAGTTGTCATACGCACTCTAGCGTGCGGCGAGCGGCTCGTCAAGCGGAGGGGAGCCCCACGGGGCCGCTCCCGCACGTTGAACCGCAACTGCGGAAAGCATACGATACCCGCGAGGCCATCAAACACACACAAGGGGTAATGATCCTATGGACCTCGGACTGAAGGGGAAAGCAGCCCTGATAGGCGGCTCCAGCAAGGGGATTGGGCGGGCTGTGGCGATCGGGCTGGCGCGGGAGGGCTGCAACGTCGGCATCTGCGCCCGCGACAACGCCGCCCTGGCGGAGACCGCCCTCACCATACGACGCGAGACGGACGCCGAGGCCTTCTCCCTGGTCTGTAACATGGCTCGCTATGAAGACATCAAACGGGTGGTGAAGGAGACGGCGAACGCCTTTGGACGGCTGGACATCATCGTGAACAACGCTGGCGGGCCGCGCACCGGTACCTTCGACGAGATGGACGAGACGGACTGGCTAAACGCGATCAGCCAGAACTTGATGTCGGCCATCCGCACCACGCGGGAGGCGCTGCCGCACTTGCGGCGCTCCGGGGGCGGCCGCGTCATCAACATCACCTCCATAGCCGTTAAGCAGCCAATAGACCGGCTGATCCTCTCCAACACGGCGCGCCTGGGGGTGATCGGCATGGCGAAGACGCTGTCGCGGGAGCTGGCGCCGGAAGGGATCACGGTGAACAACATCTGCCCCGGCAACATCGCCACGGAGCGGCTGATATCGCTCATTGAGGAGCGCGCCCAGCAGGAGGGGTTGAAGATGGAGGAGGCGATAGAGATCGAGGAGCGACGGGTGCCGATGGGGCATCTGGGAGACCCCGAATCCGTGGCGAACCTGGTGGTGTTCCTCGCCTCCGCCAAGGCCCACTACATCACGGGCACGACGATCCAGGTGGACGGCGGCAGCACTACAGCGGTGTTCTAGGCCAGGGGCCTGTCACTCCGCCTTAGGCCCGTCCCTGGAAGGAAGGATCGTCCTGGTCAAGCCACTGGTTGGCGGCCCAATGGTTGTTCCCGAACCAGGGGAACGTGTAGCTATTCTTATAGTAGGGCCAAAATACGCCCGCGGTGATGAGCGTCGCGTAGTCCAGCCGGGCGAAGGCGGCGGTGTCGGGCGTCAGCGCCAGCGGCCCGCTGCCATCCGGCTTCACGCCCAGGAGGTAGCGCTGGATCTGAAAACCGATCTCCCGCCTCGCGTCTTCATCGAACTCCGCCCTCTGCGCGTCCAGAAGTGCGTCTAGCTCCGGATCGCTCACCCCGAACGAGTTCTTAGGGCCGCCGGTGTGGAAGTAGGGGTAGACCCAGTCGTCCAGGTCAATCCAGCCGTTATCGAAAGCCCAGGTGGCGACCATCTGGTCACACCCCTTGAGGAGGCCTTCCGCTATCTGAGGATAGGCGCGGATCACCTGCTTCTTGATGTCGGGACCCAGGCCCTGGCGCAACCCCTCTAGGAAGCTAGGTGCAAAGTCCGGAATGTACGACGGTATGTCGGCAAAAGTGAACTCGATCTCAGGGCTACCCGCCTCCTCGTACAGCTGGCGCGCCATCGCCAGGTCCTCCTCCCGCTCCGCCAGGCTGGTCCGGTATCCGGGGATCGTTCTCAGCTCTTCCGGAGGTAACGCCCACTTGGCGATGGCGGGCCCCACGGGAGCCGTCATCGCCGCCTCACCGGCCCAGATGAAGTCAATCACCTGCTGCCGGTCAGAGGCAAGGCTGATAGACTTACGCAGGCGGGGATCGCTCCAGACGGGACACGGCGCCCCAGTCTCGACATCGAAAATCTTGAAGCGGGTGTTGACCCAGCCGGAGACGGTCTCCCGCAGGAGCTCCAGCTCCGGCTGCTCGTCCTTGATGTCGAACACCCACTGCGGGTCGCCGGA
>CAJXNA010000214.1 GCA_913056415.1 uncultured Chloroflexota bacterium
CGTCTCCCCACAGCTGGTAGAGGTGGAACCGACGGGGGTCGGTGAGCCCTAGGCGATGAGCCTTGGAAGCAACCGATTGCGGTGCTCGGCCCAGTCGCCGTGCAAGGTCACGTTGCCATCCACCAGCAACGCCCCTGTTGGCTTTGTAGGTCACGCGGAGTATCTCGGTATCTTCTTTAGCCCATCTAGCAGGCACCAGCCCCTCCGGTGAGTGGTATTCGTGGTGGCACTATTAGTCTACAGTATTTGTGCCATGCTGGCGACCATGGCACTGGGGACAGAGCATGAGATACGCCTTATCAGGCGCCTTGCGGTCGCGCTTGCCGCCGAGCCCAGCGGCGACCCGATGGTGGGCCTCTGCTGCTGGCCGCTCGCCGCAGCGCTCGCACAAGCCCTCCTCAAGTCGATCGAAAAGCCGCACTCGTTGCCGTTCATCCATGCGGCCGGGGTTTCCGCGGGCCGCTTAGAGGCTCGCCGTTGTTTGTCCACGTCTGCCCCCGCACGATGCAGGACACGGTGACTTGGTTGATGCCGTACGTGGCCCCTATCTCTCGTTGGTAGTAGTTACCGGTGGCATAGAGGCGGCGTATCTCGGCGACTGCGGCTTCCGTCAGCTTCGCCGCAGTGTTGGCCTCACCATGAGGGCGGCTCTCGGGATGAGTACGCGAGCCATTCTGGTCGCCATAGACATGCCCTGGGTTCCACTGCCCGCGCTGGATAGCATCGTATGCGTTCTCCCGCGCCGTACCAAGCCGGAGGTGCGCTGGGTTGACGCACTGCTTCACGTCGCATGAATGGAGCACCATCGCTTTGGGCGGGATGGGGCCGTGGGCCAGCATGTAGGAAACGCGATGCGCCATTTCGTTCCCGGCGCCCATCCCGCCACGGCCTATCACTCCGTAGCCAGGGCCATTGGTGGCAGCCTTCCACAGCCAGCATTCATCCGGGCCGAGCTTGTCCACCTTCATCCAGAATCGGTCAGCAAGGGGTTTTCTCATTAGCCTACTATATCACATATCCAAGAGAAGAGCCTGATGCGCTCCCGCTGCTTGGGGGTCACGGCGCTGACCAAGCGTGCGGCATCGTCTCAAAGAACTCTGGGCGTTCCTCTTCAAGCAACTGCTCAGCCTGCTCAACCACCGTTCCCCAGGTATCAGAGGGCAAACAAGCTCGGATCGACTTGGCGACTGTCCAGGCCGCCAGGCTCTCCCCGAACGTCCATCCCGTTTCCGGACTCCACTCCTTTTCAAGAACCAAGCGAGCCGCGGCCGCCACGTTGATTATGTCCTGGCCACCGATAGTATCAACGGCAACTGCCTCACCAAGTTCTGTCAGCTCAAACGCCTCTTTGTCGTCACGGCTCATCAGCTTCCCTCCGTCCTGTAGTCAGCTGCCTCGATCTCCATGACGCCTTCGTCACGATGCGCGCTCGGGTAGCGGCACCGCCGCGACGAGGGCGCGGCTCACGATGCGCTCGGTGTGGTCCAGAGCCGCCTCGTGGCAGCGTCATGGATTACTTGGAACTTCGTGATGGCATCGGCGGCGGCAGGGAAGTAGCGGAAGCGAATACCGCCCTGGTCACGATCCTCCGCCTCGGCGACAACTGCGTCCCTGTCACGGAGCCTCTGCGTTCCACGCACGGTGGCTCCGTAGGACAGGCCCGACCGTTGCGACAACTCCCAGCCCGTGAGACCTGGCGCGGCTTCGATGAACGGCAAGAGAAAGAGCGCGCGGCAGTAGTTCACACCTTGGATACCATCGGCGTCGAGGGATTGCTCGCAAGATGGGCACGATGGGTTCTTGACTTCCGGCATGTAGTTCCTCCACACTGGTGACTGCCCTATATATATACCACACTCTCTCCATGGATGCACAAACTGATGCCTACCGGACTGATCGGGTCTGTGCTCCGTGCCGGGGCCTACGCCTACTATCGCATCGGGTGGACTGCTGTAGCTCTCGGTCTTGACACGTCGGGGCTGCCGAAGCGCCCGTTGGCCACCGGCTGGCCGACGCTCACCTGCGACTGGAAGGTAATCGACGCCCAACCGTGGAGAGATGCGAAGGGCCTCGGATTAGTGCTAGGCCCTGCCTCAGCCAACTTGGCTGTGCTTGATATTGACGACGTGGAACTGGCCGAATTGGCCCTCCGCCTCTGCTCGAAGACGCGCCGTATCAATACGATCCGGCACCGTGCTCACATCTACTTCATCGAAGAACAGCCCTCAGCAAGCCGCCGTCTCACCGTCGAGTGGGCGGGGCGGCCGGTCACCGTAGAACTCAAGACGACCGGGACGCAGGTTGCTGCCCCACCGACTCCTGGCTACACCCATGCGTGCGACCGGGACTTGATGCCCGTCAAGGTTGAGAGCATCCAGGCTGCTTGGGACGCGCTCGCTCCCCATCTAGGAATTAGCGATGCCGCTATATCCTCAGGGCAGGCCAGCCCCTGGACGGAGAAGGTTCCCAAAGACAACCGCAACAACACCATGTACGTCGAGGCGCACCGCCTGCGCGAGGCAGGCGTCCACTTGGATGCGGCGGTCACCATGCTGCGCGCTAGGTGGGAACAGGATTATGAGCACGGAGACCAAGGGTGGGGTGAGCTTGAGCGCACGATTCGATCTGCATACCGCAAGCCTGTCCTAGAGGGAGTCGCCGATGGCCGAGATACCTATCAGCTTTGGACCGGACGGCTACCCCGAGATGCAGGTGGGACCAAACCATGACCTCTTGGTGGGTGCTCGGGACATCAGGCGAGAGCGTACCGGCATCCACGCCGATGTCGGCATCTTCTGGCTCACTGACCAGCCCCGGCTGCTCGGCCGAGACGTATTCAACATCGGACGCCAGGAAGATCTCACCCGCCTCTGCCGCTCCGTTCACCGGCGCTTGCCCGCCCCGCTGAAAGAGGCGTACCCGCTCGAAAACCTAGAGCTCGACCTGTTGTACTTCTGCCTGTGGATCAGCCGCGAGTGGGAACTGAGGCAGTTCGAGGTCGTGACCTACAAGCACGAAGAAGTCCCCAGTCCACCATCGTTCGCGCTCTTCCCCTACATCCTCGACGGCGGCGGCACAATCATGTTCGCTCCCCGCGAGAGCTTCAAGAGCTACCTTTGCATTCTTATGGCCATGTGTATCGCCACGGGTGGGGACTTCTGGACCGTCCAGAAGCGCCCCGTGCTCTACGTGAACCTCGAGCGCGACAACAAGCTGATGGACAAGCGAGACTTTGCCGTCACTAGGGCTTTGGGCGCACCGACTGAGAGCATTCGCTGGCTGAGCGCGCGTGGCGGGAACATGGAGGCAGCCGCACGCCAAGTACATGGCATTGCTACTCCCGACACAGTAGTCATCTACGACTCCATCAGCCGGATGGGACTTGGCGGCTTGAACGAGGACCAGACGGCGAATCGCTCAGCCGACTTGGCGAACTGGGCATCGCCCACTTGGCTGGCCGTTGGCCACACGCCGCGAGACGACAACTCACACCTGTTCGGCAGCGTCCACTTCGAGAATGCCGCCGACATCCTTGTCCGAGTGACCAAGGACGAGCCGGACGGGAAGACGGGCGTTGCGCTCCAGGTGGTCAAGGCGAATGACTTTGCCAAGCCTGCCAAGGAGGTGCTTGCCCTTGAGTTCGATGAGATCGGCTTGCTTTCCGTCCGCCGGTCCGATTACCACGAGTTTCCCAACCTAAGCGGGTCCGGAGACCAGAGTTCTGGCGACCGCGTGAAGGCCATCCAAGATTATCTCCGCACGATCGGGGCAGCCTCTGGATCCGAGATTGCCGATGAACTGGGTATCCCACGGCACACGGTGGCGAACATCCTCGCCAACAAGACGGATGTCTTCGCGGTCAGTCGGAAGGAGGGCCACT
>CAJXNA010000215.1 GCA_913056415.1 uncultured Chloroflexota bacterium
GAGAGGCAGGGACCTACGGCTATTCGTTCTTGCTGTCGGCGGAGTCGCCACGCTGATTCACCCGGTTTCCGTGTTCGTGGCGATCCTGGCCGTTGCTCTCCTGACGAACGCGACAGTGTTGCGGCGTATCTGGATATCTTGGGACTACTCGCGCAGACGGGGTCCTCTGACGGGCATCAGCCTCAAGGCGGTAATCTTCGATTTCGACGGCACGATCGCGGACACAATGCCCTTCCTATCGGGCCTGGCCGTTAATCTAATGACGGAAAATTATGCGATTTCCAACGAGGAGGCCGGCAGGAGGTATCTGGCAACAACCGGGATGGACTTCGGCAGTCAGGTCGAAGAGATCTTTCCGCAGCACCCCAGAAACCGCGACGTGGTCGCCACCATGGAGGCGAGCAAGAAGCGGGGGTTTCTTGGGCATCCGTTGTTTGATGAGGTCTTTCCAACTCTGACGTTCTTCAAGGAGAGGAACGTTAAGCGGTTCATCTGTAGCAGCACACGGGAGGAGATGGTCCGGCAGTACACCGCGAAAACGGGAATCGATGACCTGCTCGATGGCTGTTTCGGCTACAGGCCCGGCTTCACGAAGGGCCAGCAGATCGAGTTCATTCTGCGGCACTACCGCCTTGACCCGAGTGAAGTCATTTTCGTAGGCGATTCGCTAGTGGACTATGATTTCGTGAGAGACAAGGATGTACGGTTCATCGCGATCTGCCGGCTCTTTGAGGAGCGAGAGTTTCGAGGACGGGGGCTGTTCACTGTTCGCGATTTGACTGCGCTCACACGGGAGTGGCAGCAGTCGGAAAATGTCATTCGATTCGTAGACAACGTTGACAAGGTGTAGGAGCAGCTCGTTCGACGCGGATGCGTTTCGGTTCCAGCGGTCAAGAAGGGGGAATTCTCCGGCTGCAAGCGATGAGCCCCGGAGCCGCCTACTTCCCTGGCGATGATGACGGCGGGCATCTTGGGGATATTGTGCGGTGGCGGGCCTATCCGCCGCCGCAGCCTACTTGTCGACCCGCTTCAGGAGCTCAGCGTACTGGCTGAGGTGGCGGATGCCCAGATACTGTTCCCGCACCCGCTGGTGGGCGTTCTGCCCGAGTCCCTCAGCGTATGGCCTGTCCTCTAGAAGGCGGCGGAGGGCCGCTGCGAACGCTTCGATGTCCGTCGGGTCGTCCAGCAGGAGGCCGCTGACTCCATCGGTGATCTGATCCTGGATGCCGCCCACGGCGCTGGCGACGATGGGCCGGCCCTTCCACATCGCCTCGGTGACCGTGAGGCCGAAGCCCTCGTACAGGCTCTTCTGGACCACCACCGTCGCATGCCGCTGCAGCGCGTTGACGATGGCGGCATTCTCGTCTATGTCCGCCATGGGAAGGCAGGCGAGATGGACACGGTTTCGGTCTGAGTGGGATAGGCGGTGCCACGCCGCTATCACTTCGTCCATGACGGCGGCCTCTTCCGGGTCATCTGCGATGGCGTTTACGTTGGGGCCCGCGAGGACGAGTTCCGCGCCAGTGGGCGCGGCGCCGTCCACAAGCTGTGTGAAGCCATGCATTACGCCAACGGGATCCTTCAGCGGGTCCCAGCGTGAGACCTGTACGATGAGCGGCGTATCCCAGGTGGGGGCTCGCCCCAGGCGGAAGACGTCGGCGTGACGCTCCACCCGGCCGGGCGAACCGTCTTCCCGGAGGAACGTCGGTGAACCCTCGCCTGGTGGCCCCTCGACCAGGCCAGTGTGGACGAGGATGGCGCGGACCGTGACGTCATCCATCTCCTGATTCTTGGGCGAGAAGGCGTTGATGGAGGGTGGAATCACCACACTGCGGCCGTGGTCGCAACACTTGGGTATGTACTGGTGCCGTGAGAAGATGTTGGCCGCTACATCCTGTATGTAGGGAGCGAGGAAGTCCCATCCGCGTTCCACTTCTTCCCCATCGGGCTTGTCTCCTCCCACGTGGCAGCGCCAGACTACTATTGCGCCCGCCTTAACAAGGCGGGGAGCAAGGCCGGCGGTCTGCGGATCATGAAGGATTACAAAATCGCGAGGTCGAACGAGTCGCAGAAGTTCTTCCGCGTTCGCCTTAAGGACCCGTTCGTAGACGGCGCGTTCCAGCTTGCCAAGCTCGCTCCCGTCACCCGCGGAGCCGTGGAGGGCGTGGTGGATCCGCTTGGTGATGTGGAAGAACTCCGGTGTCCCGTTAATGACCAGCCAGCGTGCGTCTATCCCCAGCGCTCGCACATAGGGTAGGACAGACCGCAGAATCTCGGCCACGCCACCGCCGGACGCGGTCGAGTTCACGTTCCAGAGGGCGCGGCCATCCAGCCTCTTACTTACTTCTTGGCCGAGCTTGTAGGCGTCGCGGATCTGCTCCTCTCCAAGGAGGGGAAGGAAGCGATCGATCGGATGGGCTCCGATCGGTACCTCCCGAAGTCGGGTCTTCTCGTTGGGTCTCATCTATATGACCGGAGATGGCGGATATTGAAGGCGCGCTCCATCTGATTCATTGACGTTGCAACCGTGCAGTGTGTTGCCAGCGAGCGCGTATGGAGACTCGCGGAACGGAAAAATCGTGGGGACGGGAAAGCGCTCCCGAATCTGAAGTGCCCGCCTGGGGTGAAGGGTAAGAGTTCGAGAGCGCCCATTCACTTATACAACGCGACAGCTAATCGAACGGTTACGCGGAGAGCTTTCGATGGAGGCCTATTGTCGCGGCAGCCGCGGTTGTGAGCCGGCGGACATGAGCCTATTTCAAATACGAAAATGGTGCCGGGGGTGGGGATCGAACCCACAAATCCCTTTCGGGACAACGGATTTTAAGTCCGTCGCGTTTACCCATTTCGCCACCCCGGCACGGGACTCTAGTCGATTCTAGCAGCTAACAGCTCGCCGCGGCCGATCGGTACGACTACGGCAGATAGACGGGGGTGGGACTCGGCGCGTTGGCGGAATTGGGACAGATCCTCGGCGTGGGAGATGAGGTTGTCGGCCACCAGCAGGCCACCTACGGGAAGCAGGGGCACGATCAGCTCCAGGAATTGGAGGTAGTCCTCCTTCTCGGCATCCAGGAAGACGAAATCGATGGGCTTGCGGCGGTCGTGCAGATAATCGAAGGCGTCCGCCTGAACGATGGTGGCCGTATTATCGACGCCGGCCTCGCGGAGGTTGGAGGTTGCCCGCTGGACTTTGAGGGGATCGATCTCCAGGGTGGTGGTTGTGGCGTCCACGGATCTGGCGGCGGTGGCCAGCCAGATGGTGGAGTATCCGCCGGAGGTACCTATCTCCAGGATGGACCGGGGCCGGGTGGCCAGCACCAGGGTGTGCAGGAAACGGCCCACGTCCGGCGTCACCTGGCGCAATCGCTCTCGGCGGGGGACGTTCTGCTCTCGCTCCAGGGCATCGTGGCGCTCGAGGTCATTGAGTACGGCGCGGGCCTTGGTGTCGATCATGGGCGCAAAGGGGGCTCAGGCCTCCAGTGGCGATTATAAGGCAGTCACCGATTATACGGAGCGTCCTCCGGGAACCGCTGCAGTAAGCTCTATTGGAGCACGGCGAATTGGTTGGTGGCGCGGATCAGTTCTTGGGTGAGGCCCGGGTTGTTGGGGGCGTGGCCAGCGTCGTCGACGATCACGAGCTCGGCGCGTGGCCACACGCGGTTAAGCTCCCACGCGTTGGCGATGGGTGCTTGAAAATCAAAGCGCCCGTTCACCAGGATCCCGGGGATGTCGGCCAGCGAGTCGGCGTCGCGGAGTAAGCTCCCATCCTCCAACCACGCGTTGTGCCGGACGTAGTGGGTCACGATGCGCGCAAACGCCAGCGCATAAGTGGGATCGCTGAATCTCTCGGCTAGTCCAGTTGTCGA
>CAJXNA010000216.1 GCA_913056415.1 uncultured Chloroflexota bacterium
TAGACCCGCAGATGGCCGGAGCGATAAACGACATGTGGCGACCGTTGACATCCGCCCGGCCCAGGCTCATCATCGCGGCTGCGGGAGGCGGGCTGTCGCTTTGGCTCCAGGCCGACGTGCCTAGGCGAACGTAGACATCAACGGTCTTTCTTTCCACCTTTCCTGCTTGCTTTCTTTCCATGTTTCTTTCCCTTCTTCTTACCTTCCTTCTTCTCTTCCATGCTTCTCACCTTCTTTCTTTCCTTGACACCTACCTATCGTCCTGCGGACGATGCTGAGACCTCAGCAGGACGATGTCAAGGGCCCCGCCGGAGGGGAGGTGTCCGACACCACTCCGCCCAGCCCAGACGCAGAATCGCGCCATGGCATCGGAGATCCCGTATTCTCGTATCTTGTATCCCGAATACTAGTGCCTTCGTATATCCACCCATTTTACCAAACAAACTACCCCTCGCCCGCTCGCCCTTCCGGCTTGCCCGACCGCAACGCGACGGTTTACGCTTAGGCGGCCACGAGCGACAGCGGCGACCCATCGCCACGCCCGCGGCGCCGGCGACGCTGGACTGGAGGCGAACTGGACATGGCAGCGGAGAACGGAATGTACATCCTGGCCGTCGATCTCGGTACCGGCGGCCCCAAGGTCGCTCTGATCTCCACGGACGGCGACATTGCCGGCCACGAGTTTGAGAAGACGGAGCTCTTCCTCCTCCCCGGCGGTGGCGCAGAACAGGACCCGGGTGGTTGGTGGCGCGCCATCAGCGCGGCCGCAAAGAGACTCCTGAGCCGAGGCCTCGTCCCCGCGGAGAGCATCGTAGCGATCAGCTGCACCGCGCAATGGATGGGCACCGTCCCGGTTGACCACGATGGCAACCACCTGATGAACGCCATCATTTGGATGGACGCGCGCGGCGCGAAATACGCCAAGCGCATCACTCGCGGGTTGGTCAACGTCTCCGGCTACGGCGCGGGCAAGCTGCGGGAGTGGCTGAGGCTGACAGGCGGCGTCCCATCGCGAACGGGAAAGGACTCGCTGGGCCACATCCTCTACATACAGAACGAACTCCCTGAGATATACCGGCAGACGTTCAAGTTCCTTGAGCCGATGGACTATCTGAACCTGCGGCTCACGGGGAAGGCCGCCGCATCATACGATACGATCACCGGCCACTGGCTGACCGACAACCGCGATCTGTCCAACGTCACGTACGTCGACAAGCTGATCGCGCTGTCGGGCGTCGATCACAAGAAACTGCCGGACCTCAAGCCGACCGGCGCCATACTGGGGCCGGTCACGGCTGAGATCGCCAAGGAGTTCGGCCTGAGCGAAAACGTCCAGGTCGTCATGGGAACCCCCGACACAGAGTCAGCAGCCGTCGGTTCGGGCGCTGTCCGCTATTTTGAAGCGCACCTCTATATAGGCACATCGTCCTGGCTGACCTGCCACGTCCCGTTCAAGAGGACGGACATCATCAACAGCATCACTTCGCTGCCGTCCGCGATCCCGGGCCGGTACCTGGTGGCGACGGAGCAGGATATCGCCGGCGGCTGTCTGACCCTGCTCAGGGACAACATCTTCTACCCCGACGACGAACTTTCGCACGGCGCCGCGCCCGACGACGTCCTGGAGACGTTCTGCCGGATGGCTGAGCGCGTGCCCGCTGGCAGCGACAAGCTGATCTTCACGCCCTGGCTGAACGGTGAGCGCACGCCGGTGGAGAATCACCTGATCCGGGGCGGGTTCTTCAACCAGTCGCTTAGCCACACGCGGGCGCACATCATCAGGGCGGTGTTTGAGGGCGTGGCCTACAATACAAGATGGATGCACGAGCATGTAGAGCGCTATGTGAAGAAGCGGTTCGAAGCGATCAATATTATCGGCGGCGGCGCCAACTCCAGCGAGTGGTGCCAGATCCACGCTGACGTCCTCGATCGACGTATCCGCCGGGTCAAGCAGCCGGGCCTGGCGAACGTCCGCGGCGCCGCCCTGCTGGGCTCGCTCGCGCTGGGATACATCACGGTCGATGACATCCCCGAGCGGGTTGAGATCACCGACACCTACGATCCGAACCCGGAGAACCGGGAGATCTACGACGAGCTGTTCGGCGAGTTCCTCAACATCTACAAGAACAACAAGCAGATGTACGCACGCCTCAACGCGACGGAATAAGGAGAGGACGGCATGACGCAGGATACAAAGAAGAAGCCCGACGACGCCGACGAGGAACGCAAAGCGACGATCAAGTCGTACAGGCAGCGCTTCCAGACTTACGATAGGCTCCCCGAGACCGGACGTGACCGTGAAGACATCCTGGCCGAGATGCAGGAGATGGCCTCACTGGAGGAGGCGCGGTGGAGGGAAGGCTACGCGTCCGGGTCCGTCTACAACGGCGACCAAGAGCATATCGATTTTCTCAACAGGGCTTACGCCATCAACTCCCAGTCCAATCCGTTGCACACCGATCTGTGGCCGAGCGCCATAAAGTTCGAATCCGAGATCGTGTCGATGACCGCGAAGATGCTCGGCGCCGACAAGTCGGGCGCGGAAGCGGGCACTCCGGAGGAGATCTGCGGTGTCGTGTCTTCGGGCGGGTCGGAGAGCATTCAGCTTGCGATGAAGAGCTATCGGGACTACGCGCGAGACAAGAAGGGCAACACGGAGCCCGAAATGATCGTCCCGATCACCGCACATGCGGCGTTCGATAAGGCGTCGCAGTACTTCGGGATCAAGATCCTCCACATTCCCGTGGCCGACGACTACCGTGCGGATGTCGCCGCAACCGAGAAGGCGATCACCGACAACACGATCGTCATCGTCGGCTCAGCACCACCGTTTCCACATGGCCTAATCGACCCAATTGAAGAGCTGTCGGAGCTGGCCCGCGCCCGTGGCATCGGTTTCCACACCGATGCCTGCCTCGGCGGGTTCGTGCTGCCGTGGGCGGAGAAGCTGGGCTACGACGTGCCGCCGTTCGATTTCCGTTTGCCGGGCGTCACCTCGATGTCGGCTGACACGCACAAGTTCGGCTACGCCGCCAAGGGCACATCGGTGGTGCTCTATCGGGGCCACGAACTCCGTCACTACCAGTACTTCACGACCACGGAATGGCCCGGCGGACTGTACTGCTCGCCGTCGTTCGCGGGGAGCCGGCCGGGGGCGTTGAGCGCGGCGTGCTGGGCAGCCATGGTCTCCATAGGCGAGCAGGGGTACATGGACGCCACGAGGCGAATCCTGGAGGCAGCGGCCAAGATCAAGAAGGGGATCGCGGAGATACCAGAGCTCCAGGTGATCGGGGATCCTCTGTTTGTCATCGCCTTCGAGTCGAAGGAGATGGACATTTACAAGATCATGGACGCTATGACCGAGCGGGGCTGGAGCCTGAACGGCCTCTACAAACCTGCCTGCGTCCATCTGTGCACGACTCTGCGACATACCCAGCCCGGCGTCGCAGAGCGGTTAATCGAGGATCTGAAGGCGTCCGTCGCGTACGTCAAGGCAAACCCGAGCACGCAGGGCCGCCTGGCGCCGATATACGGCATGGCCAACACCCTTCCCGACAGAGGCGTGATCGCCGACATGCTGAGAAACTACATGGACGGCTGGTACAGGCTCTGATAAGCGCCCGCGCGGCGCGGGCCGGGCTAGCCCTTCAGGAGCGCCAGCACCTGATCGTGGAGCGTACCGTTGCTGGCCACGGCGTCACCACCGCGGATCGTGCGCTCGCCGCGCCAGTCGGTGAACCGCCCGCCCGCCTCCTCGATGATCGGCAGCAGGGCGGCGCAGTCCCAGACGTGCATCCGCGGGTCGACCATGATGTCGGCGCGACCGGTGGCGACCAGTGCGTACCCGTAGCAGTCTC
>CAJXNA010000217.1 GCA_913056415.1 uncultured Chloroflexota bacterium
TCTTGGAACTTGCAACCTCCCGGATCGCTAACCCAAGCCCCTCACTCTCAGGGGAATGGGTAGGGTGGTGGTGGCTTACGGGCTTGAGATTACATACGGATGCAAATTTATGCAACTAAGCGCTAGACTATGATTTCAAAAAATATTCACCCACCGCCGCCGCCAGGCGATCCAGATCATCATCGGTGTGCGCCGCCGAAATGAACGCCGCCTCGAATTGTGAAGGGGGTAGGTACACACCCCGCTCCAGGGCGAAATGGAAGAATCGCCCGAAGGCGTCTGTATCGCAGGCCATGACATCGGCGTAGGTCTGGATGGGGGTTGGCGAGCAAAACAGGGTGAACATGGAGCCTACCCGGTTCATGGTCATGGGCGCCCCATGTTTTTGGATCACATCCATGATCTGCGATTCAAGGTACTGCCCCTTCTCCTCCAGGTCGGCGTACAGCCCCTCATCGCACCGCTCCAGGGTGGCGCAGCCGGCGGCCATGGCCAGGGGGTTGCCGGCCAGCGTCCCCGCCTGGTAGACGGGGCCCTGCGGCGCCACCATCTCCATGATCTCGCGTCGGCCGCCGTAGGCGCCGATGGGCAGACCGCCGCCGATGATCTTCCCCAAGCAGGTCAGGTCCGGCTCAATGCCAAACATCGTCTGGACGCCGCCGTAATGGAGGCGGAAACCGGTGATCACTTCGTCGAAGAGAAGGAGCGAGCCGTGCTCACGGGTGAGCTCACGCAGCCGCTGGAGGAAGCCGGGCGCGGGCGGCACGACGCCCATGTTGCCGGCGATGGGCTCCACGATGACGGCGGCGATCTCCTCCGGATGCTCATCGAAGAGGTGGCGGACGGCCTCCTCATCGTTGAAGGGGACGACGAGCGTCTGGGCGGCGTACGATTCGGGGACGCCGGGGCTATCGGGCAGACCCAAGGTGGCCTGGCCGGAGCCGGCCTTGGCCAGCAGGCCGTCGGCGTGGCCGTGGTAGCAGCCCTCAAACTTGACGATCCTGTCGCGGCCGGTGAAGGCGCGAGCGAGGCGGAGGGCGGACATGGTGGCCTCTGTACCGGAGCTGACGAAGCGGAGCATCTCGACGGAGGGGATGGCGTCGCAGATGGTTCGGGCGAGCTCGACCTCCAGCTCCGTGGTGGCGCCGAAGGCGGTGCCGCGCTCGATGGCGCGAGTGAGCACGTCGGTGACGGCGGGATGAGCGTGGCCGAGGATGAGGGGGCCGAAGGCGGCAACGTAGTCGATGTAGGCGTTGCCGTCGACATCGAACACGCGGGGGCCTTGCCCGTAGGCGATGATGGGCGGCCGGCCGCCGACGGCCTTGAAGGCGCGGACGGGGCTGGAGACGCCGCCGGGCATATGGCGCCGGGCGAGGTCGTGCAATTGGCGGGAGCGGCGGTGGCGCGCGTCGCCCCCGGCAGCCGAAGCGTTCGCAGGGGAGGCGTCGGGGAGAAGCACTGGAAGAAGCTCCATGAGGTTGCGGACGCGGATATCCGGCGGCGGCACCTTGCGAGGACGCCTGGCCCCGACGCGGTTCACCCAGGCGACTTTAAGGCCGGCCTGACGCGGGCCGAGGAGATCCGGGATAGGGGTGTCGCCGGCGTAGAGGATCTGCGCGGGCCCAACTCCAGACGGCGCGCGAGGTGGTGGAAGATGGCGGGGTCCGGCTTGATGGCGCCCGCCTGCTCCGAGGTGACGACGGTATCGAAGCTGAGGTTGTTGCGACGGAGGGCGGCGGTCAGAAAGTCGTCATCGGAGTTGGAGAGGACGGCGAGACGATAGCGGGAGCGGAGCGCCTCCAGCACCGGGTAGACCTCCGGGAAGGCGGTTGCCGAGGCCAGCTTCTCGCGCAGGTGATCGGCGGCGGCCTCGGGGTCGCCACGAAGCTTGAGCTGCTTGAAGACGCGCTGGAACTGGACGGCCCAGGCCTCGTCGTAGCGGCGGTAGACGGGCTCGCGGTGGTTCTCGGAGCGGAAGTGGAGGGAGGCGCGGAGGAAGCGGCGCCAGAGGTCGGCGGCGTCGGCCTCCAGCCCCTGGAGGGCGCAGATTTCGGCGAAGGTGACGATGAAGTCCGGCTCCATGAAGTCGAACAGCGTGCCGTAGCCATCGAAGGCGATGGCCTGTATGTCAGCCACTGATAATCTGGCCGCAGATGGACGCAGATTCTTCGCAGTTTTAGACTTCACGAACCACAGCTTTCAAGTTGGCCACAGATAGACACAGATTGAACACAGAATTCATAATCAGAAGACCCTGCGCTTAATCGCTAGTCGCTTAGCGCCGAAGTTGAGCAATAGGCCAACCTTAATGCCCGTGGCTTTCAGGTAGTGCAGCAGTTGAGCCTGGTGAGCGGAGGCAAGGGTCTCGACGGCCTTGATTTCACAGATGACGCTACCATCCACCAGCAGGTCAGCATAGTAAACCCCGACGGACTGACCCTTGTAAGACACCCCAATCTCAGACTGTGTCCGGACGGCGATTCCTCGGCTCGTGAGCTCACGCGCCAGGGCCGTCTCGAAGACCTTCTCGAGGAAGCCCGGCCCGAGCTCTCGGTGCACCTCAAACGCCGCGCCGATGATCTTTTCCGTCAGCTCCTGGTGCGGGTACTCGCCTTTATCCCACTGGGAGGGGCGGCTAATCTGCGTCCTATCTGCGCTCATCTGTGGCTAACACTTTCTGGGGCTGGGCGGCCATCTGTTTACTATCTGCGCTCGTCCGTGGCTACTCTCCCAGCCAGCGGGCGGCCTCCTTGGCGTGGTAGGTGATGATGATGTCCGCGCCGGCGCGCCTGATGGCGGTGAGCACCTCCAGCGTCGCCAGCCGCTCGTCCAGGTAGCCGGCGGCGGCGGCGGCCTTCACCATCGCGTACTCGCCGCTGACGTTGTAGGCGGCCAGCGGCAGGTCGAACCGCTCACGGGCGCGGGCGATGAGGTCGAGGTTGGGGAGCGCGGGCTTGACGATGACGATGTCGGCGCCCTCCTCGATGTCCGCTTCGATCTCGCGCATCGCCTCGCGGGCGTTGGCGGGGTCCATCTGGTAGCCGCGACGGTCGCCGAACTGGGGGGCGGACTCGGCGGCGACGCGGAAGGGGCCGTAGAAGGCGGAGGCCTGCTTGGCGGCGTAGGACATGATCGGCGTGGCGGCGAACCCGGCCTCGTCCAACGCCTGCCGGATGGCGGCGACGCGGCCGTCCATCATGTCGGAGGGGGCGACGATATCGGCGCCGGCCTGGGCGTGGGAGACGGCGGTGCGGGCGAGCAGGGGGAGGGTCTGGTCGTTATCGACCTCCCCGTCCACCACGACGCCGCAATGGCCGTGCGAGGTGTACTCGCAGAGGCAGACGTCGGTGATGACGGCGAGGTCGGGCGCGGCCTGCTTGAGGGTTCGGATCGCCCGCTGGACGATGCCGTCGTCGTCGTACGCCTCGGAGCCAGCGTCGTCCTTCGACGCTGGCAGGCCGAACAGGAGGACGGCGGGGATGCCCAGGGAGCGTAGCTCCTCGGCCTCGGCGGGCAACTGGTCCAGCGAGAGCTGGTACTGGCCGGGCATGGAGTCGATCTCGCGGCGGACGTTGTCGCCGTGGGTAACGAACAGGGGGTAGACAAAGCCCTGGGGCGAGAGGCGGGTCTCCCGCACGAGGTCACGCAGCGCCCGCGAGCGTCGCAGCCGCCGGAAGCGGCGGAAGGCGGCGGGCAGGGTTCGGGTGTGCGTGGTCATGGAAGCGGCCTTTCTTCTACCTTCATCTCGTGCTCCCGTATCGCCGCCACGAGCCCCGGGACGGTGTGCTCCGACGCCACCACGTCCACCCGCAGGCCAAGCTCGCGGGCGGTATCGGC
>CAJXNA010000218.1 GCA_913056415.1 uncultured Chloroflexota bacterium
TCGAACGCGAACGTCATCTACATCGCAGGTCAAATCGGTATCACCGATGACGGGCCCAACGACTTCGAAGCCCAGGTCGACCACGCTTTTGAAAATCTGATCGCTGTGTTGAAGGCGGCCGGCGGGCGTGTTGCCGATGTCGTCAAAATCACCCTGCTGATAAAAGATCATGACCAACAGAAGCTAAGCTATCTCGTGAAAAAGCGTCGCGAAGTATTTGGTGAGAACCCACCGGCTAGCACGCTCATTCCGGTCACAGCCCTCGCTTTGGAAGGACTGGAATTCGAGGTGGATGCGATTGCGATAACCGCCAACAACCCTGACCGTAGGGCTGATAAAGGAGCGCCCCGATGACTCTCGAAAAAAACAACACAGTCACGCAACGGGAACACCCGGCCTTCGAAGACGACTACATTGCCCCGCACCGCCGTCCCAGTGATGCCAGTAAGGGCCACAGGAATCATCGCCCTTGCACGCAGGACCCTCTCCAACAGAGCAACCCCATGACCGACCACAACAACCGCGTCGAGCAGATGCTGGACGACAAGTCCTTTCACATCGAGTTCCACGGCTACCTTTCCAATCATGCCAAGCATGCTGTCATCGCGCTGAACGGGCTAGGCGCGCCCGCTGAAGACATCGCGGCGTACGTCGAGGAGTACGCGAGAACCACCTACGGGTTCGGTCTGGAGCCTCCGATGCAATCGGACATCGAGCTCACGGAAGCGAACTGGAGGGACTTCCTCGGCAAGCACGAACAGTTCGATTCTCTCTACCGCTTCTTCGAGGGGCGCGTCGAAGACCTTGGACTCGAGCAGACCCTCAAGATCTACGTGCCAGAGCTTCTTCCGGGATGCGTGGGGGCACTCCTCCACGGAACGATTCACCTCGGCTGGGCGTTGGACGCGGGACACAAAGGGATGACCATCGAGGGCCTTGCGTACCTCGCGTTCTCCTACGTGTCGTGTTATCCGGATCGGGCTTTCTCCGAATCGAAGTCACCGTCCGTTGACCGCACGCCTCTGGACTCGATGAAGCGTATCGCTGCCGAGTGGGACCGCGACAGACGAGTTCTCTCGAGTTGGGTCGATGAGGCGCTCAACAGCCCTGAGCTCAGCGTCGCGGCAGGTTTCCAACCAGTGCTCGAGCACACCGGAGCGCAGCTGCACATCGCTCGAGTGTTAGCAGAAGGGCACCCCCTCATCCACTCCACACCCTTCTGGCTAGAGAGCTCGGATCCCGAGGAGGTTTGGGAGCAGCTCTACTACGCAGTCATGCTCCTGTACCTGAGCAACCCCGGCGACTTCGTGCTCCTCCACCTGGTCACGTCCCTGCACGCCGTCGAACAGATCGCTCGGCATCTACCGCGCGATGAGCAGTCGCGGGCCATCAAGTGCTACTGGACAGCAATGCTCGGAGTCCTGTTCGCACTGAAGGCTGTCCCCACGAAGGCCAGCATCGTCGCACTGCACGCGCGCTACGCGGAGTCGCTTGATGCTCCGGAGGGTACGAGTGTGACCGAGAACTGGATGCGCACCACGGAGCGTGCACTTCAGGAACGAGAAGAGCACAACCCCAAGCTGGTTTACGTACTGCGAGGGCTGTGGGCGCGGTTCGGACACCGGTCCGTCTACCGAATGGCTGCTGGGCACTTCACGGAAACGCCCGTGATCGCACCCGACCTCGTTCAATCCACCGGAAATTGAGAGGCCACGCCATGAACATCGACCACATTGTCCTGTGGGTAAGCGACCAGAAGCGGTCGCTCGACTTCTACGTGAACGTTGTCGGGCTCGATCCCGTAAGAGCTCAGGAGTTTGCGGAGGGAGGCGCAGGGTTCCCGAGTGTTCGAGTGAGCAAGACAGCGATCATCGACCTCATGGACAACTCCAAGGCCCCGAGCGTTCGCAAGTTTACCGGCGGCACAGATGGGGCTGGCGGAGTTCTGGTGAATCACGTGTGCCTGTCCATGAACGAGGCCGAGTATGCGACGCTCTCTGCTCGACTCGTCAAGCACGGTCAGGAGCCCAGGCAGAGCGGATCGGGAGCTTTCGGAGCCGAGGGATTGGCTGAAGCTTCGGCCTACTTCCACGACCCCGATGGCAACGTCCTGGAGATGCGGTACTACGGCCGCTGAGGAGTGCTGGCCTTCGTCTCTGAATTGAACATCGAGGGAGGTCGAGGAGTACATACGCGATTCTGACCGTGAGTTCAGTAGCTCACCCGGAAGGTGGGGGAGTCCTCTGGCCGTGACTTCCGGCGATCGTAGAGCCGGGTAGTCGCGATGTTGGCGTGGCCCAGCCACTCCTGGACGTATGCGATGTCCGCGGCGTGCTCGAGGGCGTTGGTGGCGGCGGTCGCGCGCAGCGCGTGCAAGCAAAGCCCGTTCAAACAAGGAGAAACAGATATGGGTGATAAGGGAAAAAAAGACAAAGGCAAGAGGGAACAACAGAAAAAGGCCCAGCTTGATCTAAAGGCAAAACGAAAAAAGAAAAAAGAAAAGAAGAAATAAATGCCCAGTAACTCTGCTCGTCTGCCATTTTTTACTCCGTTTGAAAAAGGGGCCGCTGGATTCACAGATCAAGTGCAACACCTGAGGTGAGTGAGGAAGGCCTCGGCGGGGGTTAGGAAACCTGATCCCTTCTCGAAGGTCTGCTCGCTGTGCGCGCCTGAGTGAGGGCAATGTCGCCTTAGGGGTCAAAAGGAGACATTCGCGGCCACTGCCAATTACGTCCGCTGTTGGGGGTTAAGCGGACATAATCAGTTCGAAAGCGGACATTCCGCCTCCGATGTCCGGTCTTGGGGGTAAAGCGGACTCTCTGGCGCACCTGTCCGCATGTCTGCTTATAGCCATAAGCGGACATTCAAGCGTTCCAGTTTGCCAACCTCAGCGGCCCGATCGTAGTTCGCGCCGGACGCGCATTACCCGCTGCACGATCGTAATCGCCGTCAGCAAGGCCACCAAATAGATCACCTGCGTCAGCAGCCCGGCGACGAGGCCAACAGCGACCAGGACGACGCGCTCGGCCCGGGTCGCGATGCCGACCTTGCACTCGGCGCCCAGTCCCTCAGCCTTGGCGCGGGTGTAACTGACCAGAAACGAACCGAGCAGCGCCACGACGACAACGCCGGCGTCGATCGCCGCTCCCTCGAGAGCAAACCGGTAGCCGATGGCAGCGAATACGACGCCTTCCGAGAGGCGGTCGATAGTGGAATCCAGGAAGGCCCCGAACCGCGTCGGCGTCCCGGTCAAGCGGGCGATCATGCCGTCCAGCAAGTCCAGCGTCCCAGCAATCAGGTATAGAACCCCAGCGGCGACGAGGTGGTCGGTGGCGACCAACCCCGCCGTCGCCACGTTGAGCGCAAAGCCACCGACCGAGACTTGATTGGCGCTAACGCCGAGGCGAAACAGCGCCCCGGCGAGGGGCGTCAACGCGATCTCCAACCAGTCTTGGACGACGCGCCTCAGCTGCTCCATTGTTGACTCCAGGCCGGCCGCTCATCCGTCCCGCTCTTTTCGTCAATGCAGTGCAGCCAAAACGGTACAGCGGCCCCTCTGAAACACCGGCAATATCGTATGACCACAATCATGCTGATCTGACCGCCCGAGGGCAACGTCCACCGCAAAGACGCCAGACGCCTGCGAATCCCAGCCATTGGTCGCCTCATAGGGAACGACAAGTGGTAGGCCGTTGAGGTTACCCGTCTGCTGAACCGCATATTCGACTGAGCGTCCGCTATGGGTCACAAGCAGACGTAAAGTGGCACCCATCTCGATGTCCGCTTTCGGGGGTAAAGCGGACGTAAA
>CAJXNA010000219.1 GCA_913056415.1 uncultured Chloroflexota bacterium
TGCCGGACGCGCCCTCGGACGCCGTGGTGAAGACCAAGATCGACGTCGTGGAGCCTCTGGGCAACGAGGTCTTCCTATATCTCGTCCCCCAGCTCAAGCTGGGAGAGGGGAGCTTTATCGCTCGGATGGGCCCCGAGACCTGGGCGCGGCCGGGACAGGAGTTCGACGTGGTGTTCGACGTGACGAAGGTGCACGTCTTCGAAAAAGAGAGCGGCCTGGCGATAGTCTAGGCCGGCGATCCCGTTCGCCCCGGCCTGGCCCTGGTCAGGCCATAGCCGCCCCGATGAGAACCTGGTTGGCCGCTGCGCCCGTGTAGGTGGTAAAATCCTGCCTACCGGCAGGCAGGCCTGCCACTAAGCCCTACTTCGCCCTGTCTGGGAGGTCGCCCGATGGACATCAAAGCCGCCGCCGAGCTGCTCCGCCACCATAACGTAGAGACCGTCCGCATCGGCGGCGCCGACCTGGACGGCGTCTACCGCGGCAAGCGGGTCAGCGCCGACCACTTCCTCGCCGCCGCCGAGGAAGGCTTCCCCCAGTGCAACGTCCTCTTCGGCTGGGACATCCAGGATCATGTCATCGGCTCTCTGCCCTATTCCAACTGGGAGACCGGCTTCGGCGACATCGTCATGCGGCCCGACCTCTCCACCCTCGCCGTCGTCCCCTGGGAGGAAGGCAGCGCCAGCGTCGTCTGCGACTTCTACACTGAGGCCGGCGAACCGCTGGCCATCACCCCCCGCTTCGTCCTTCAGCGGGTCGTCCGGCGCGCCCTGGACGCCGGCTTCCGCCCCGTCATGGCCGCCGAGCTGGAGGTGCGCTTCTTCCGCGAGGACCAGGAGAGCCTGCGCGCCAAGAACTACTCAGACCTGCGCCCGCTCAACCCCGGACTCAACTGCTACAGCATCCACCACGCCTCCATCGACGAGCCGCTCATCGGCCGCGTCCGCCGCTGCATGAACGACTATGGCATCACCGTGGACGCCTACAACCGCGAGCACGGCGCCGGCATGTACGAGATCAACCTCCGCCACACGGACGCCGTCCGCGCCGCCGATCAGACGATGCTGTACAAGAGCGGCTGCAAGGAGATCGCCGCCCAGATGGCTGCCATCCCTACCTTCATGGCCAAGCTCGCCGACGGCATCGACGGCTGCGGCGGCCACATCCACCAGAGCCTGTGGCGTCTGCCTGCCGGTAGGCGAGGCGCCGACGGCGATGAGAGCGTCTTCTGGGACCAGGGCGGCGACCATCACCTCTCGCCGGCGCTGAAGCACTACCTGGCCGGCCTGCTGGCGACGTTGCCGGAGCTCATGCTGATGTACGCACCCAACGTCAACTCCTACAAGCGCTTCGTCCCCTGGACGTGGGCGCCTACCAACCTCACCTGGGGCCTCGACAACCGCACCGTGGCGCTGCGCGTCATCGCCTCCAGCCCGGCCGCTATCCGGGTGGAGAACCGTGTGCCCGGCGCCGACATCAACCCCTACCTGGCGCTCGCCGCCTCCCTCGCCGGCGGCCTGCACGGCATCGAGAGCGGCCTCGAACCGCCGCCGCCCACCGGGGGCAACGCCTACGAGATAAGCGACGCCGAGCCGATCCCGCGGTCGCTCCCCGAGGCGCTGGAGCGCTTCCGCGCCAGCGAGCTAGCGCGGAACTGGTTCGGCGAGGAGTTCGTCGAGCAGTACGCCGCCTTCCGTCAGTGGGAGGTGGAGAAGCACCGGCTGGCCGTCACCGACTGGGAGCGCCGCCGCTACTTCGAGATGGTGTGAGGGGGCGATGGGCAATAGGAAAGGGGAAACGGGCGGCTGTCATTCTGAGCGGTTGCGACGTATCTTTTCCGCCAGACGCACCTACGCGAAGGAATCTGGGGCGGGGTCGAGCGGTGGGTCAGCCCGGTCACGCCTAAGGCAAGCGCCGCGTCCGCACGTGTCGCGAGATTCCCTTCGGCGTCGCTCAGGACAGGCTTCGCTCCCGTTGGTCGCTCAGAATGACAGAGAGGAAATCGATGCCGCGTCCTTTAGGGCGCGGTCGGGGTTCTCTCAACGCCGCCGCTACTTCGAGATGGTCTAGGAGGTTCCGATGCGTCTCGCCGATAAGTCAGTCTTCATCTCCGGCGCCGGCGGCGGCATGGGCCGTCTCGCCGCCCAAGCCTTCGCCCGCGAGGGCGCCCGCATCGTCGCGTTTGACATAACCGACAACGGCCTCCGCGAGACCGTCGCCTCCGTCGAAGGCGAGGGCAACATCGTCGCCGTCACCGGCGACGTGAGCGTCGCCGCGGACGTGGAGCGCGCCGTCGCCGAGGGCGTCCGCGCCTTCGGCAAGCTGAACGTCCTCTACAACAACGCCGGCATCTTCCCGGACGAGGACGGCTCCATCGTGGAGATGGACGAGGCCGTGTTCCAGCGGGTGCTGGACGTCAACCTGAAGGGCGTCTCCCTCTGCTGCAAGTACGGCATACCCCACCTCACCGAGGCCGGCGGCGGCTCCGTCATCAACGTCGCCTCCTTCGTCGCCCTCATGGGCTGCACCGTCCCCCAGGACGCCTACACCGCCAGCAAAGGCGCCGTCATCTCCCTCACCCGCTCCCTCGCCGTCCAGTACGGCCCCAAGGGTGTCCGCGTCAACGCCATCTGCCCCGGCCCGATCCTCACACCCTTGCTGGAGTCCCTGTTTCCCAACGAAGAGGAGCGCCTCAAGCGCCTCAACCGCATCCCTTTGGGTCGCTTTGGCCGCGCCGAGGATGTGGTCTACGCCGCCCTCTATCTCGCCTCCGACGAATCGTCTTGGACGACAGGCACGACGTTCGTTGTAGACGGCGGCATCAGCGTGAACTACTTCTAGTCGTGATGCGTTCTCAATTGTTGGGAACGCATAGTGAGACATAGACCGCTACTGGCTTTCGGGATCGCCGTTGTGGCGCCAGTCATCCTCGCCGCCTGTGATGGCGGTGGGCCTAGCGTCACGCCATCGCCCACGCCAACAGTGGTGTCCACCGCAACGCCTACCCCTGCGCCCACCGCTACGCCCGCGCCGTCACCCACGCCGGAGCCCGTCCTGTCGCCGTGCGAGGCCGTTCCCGCTTTGCCAACCGCATTCACCGACCAGGCGAACCTGTACTCGATTTCCCTCCCGGACGGCTGGGCCGTCGTTACGGATGAGGGGCCTATGGGCGTCCAAGTCTCTAGGATGATCGTGGAGAGCCCCGATTTCTCGGTGTTCATCGACGAGGCGGAAGAGGGCCCGTTTACGCCCATCTACTATGAGACCGGTGCTAACTTCGCCATTCACGCGACGAACATTGAGCAGAGTCCACCGTATCACCTCGGCGGGGTGATCAGCGAAAGCGAGGTCACCATCGACGGCACGGCCGCGCCCTATCACGTCTTCCTAGAGCCGAGCACGTGGGCCGGGCAGCTTCTTGACGCCCACCTGAACCACGGCGGTAACCACTACAATTTCTCGCTGGCCTACAACCCGGAGACCTGCCCCGCCGGTGAGGGTCTCTTCCGGGCGATGCTGGATTCGTTCCAGTTCAACTAGGGGCGGTTCCCGGAAGGGTGGCCTGCGCAGAGGCTAGTCCGGGTGCAGCTCCCGCTGCCTCTCCCGCTGGAGCCCCACCTGCTCCGCTGAGCGGCCGTATATGTCCGGCACCGGCCAGCCCTGCAGCCCCGCGTACGTGTCTATCTGCGACCGGTGGTGTATCTCGTGCTCAAGCATCATCATCAGGAGGCGCCAGCCGCTCAGCGCGCCGTCCGTGTCCAGCATCTGCACCTTGCGCGTGAGCCACTCCGGCGGCGTCCCCT
>CAJXNA010000220.1 GCA_913056415.1 uncultured Chloroflexota bacterium
TTCCCCGCCCGTGTCAGCAAGCCGGGCCGCTCCGACTCGAAGGCGCCTATCTTCTCCCCCTGTTGGAGAGTCAGGGCGATCTCGTCCAGGCCGTTCAGCAGCGTGTGCCGCCGGAACTCGTGGGTCTCCGGATCGTGATGCACAACAAAGGCGGAGCGAAACCCCTCTTCGTCCCATACCTCACACCGCTCCAGGTCCACGGTGAGTACGCAGCCGGGCCCCTCTTTCGCTTTGCGCATCAGCTCCCGAATCCGCTCCTCCGGCAGGAAGACAGGAACGACGCCGTTCTCGAAACAGTTCTTGTGGAAGATGTCGGCCAGGCTGGGCGCGATGATAGCCCGGAAGCCGTACTGCTTGAGCGCCCACACCGCGTGCTCCCGCGACGAGCCGCTCCCGAAGTTGCGGCCGACCACCAGGATCGAGGCATCCTCGTAGCCGGGCGCGTTCAAGATGAACTCGGGGTTCGGGCGGCCATCCGGCAAGAAGCGCCAGTCGAAGAACAGAGTCTCGCCCCACCCCTCCCGCTCGATCCGTTTAAGGAACCTGGCCGGTACAATCGAGTCCGTATCCACGTTCAACCGGTCCAGGGGTGCGACGATGCCTGTGGCTTTGGTGAATGGTTCCACCTAGGCGACCTCCCACTCCCTGATGTCCACGAAACGGCCGGCGATCGCCGCCGCCGCCGCCATCTGCGGGCTGACCAGGTGCGTACGCCCGCCTTTCCCCTGCCGGCCCTCGAAGTTGCGGTTCGAGGTGGACGCGCAGCGCTCGCCGGGCTCCAGGATGTCCGGGTTCATCCCCAGGCACATCGAGCAGCCGGCCTCCCGCCACTCGAACCCCGCCTCGCTGAATATCCTGTCCAGCCCCTCCTGCTCCGCCTGCAGCTTCACCTGCGTCGATCCGGGCACCACCATCGCCCGCACGTCTTCGTGCGTCTTGCGACCCCGCACGACCTCCGCCGCCGCCCGCAGGTCCTCGATGCGGGCGTTCGTGCACGACCCGATGAACACGCGGTCAGGCCGGATATCCTGGATCGGCGTGCCCGGCTCGAGGTCCATGTAAACCAGCGCCTGCTCGGCGGCGGCACGGTCGGCCGGCGATGAGAACGAAGCGGGGTCCGGCACGCGCCCCGTGACCGGGACGACCATCCCCGGATTGGTACCCCAGGTGACGTACGGCTCCAGCTCCGCGGCGTCGATAACGACACTCCTATCGAAGGCGGCGCCGGGGTCCGTGCGCAGCGCCGTCCACACCTCTACCGCCGCGTCCCAGTCGTCGCCCTTCGGCGCGTACGGCCGGCCGCGCACGTACTCGAACGTCGTCTCATCCGGCGCTATCATCCCCACTCGCGCCCCCGCCTCAATCGACATATTGCAGACCGTCATCCGCCCCTCCATCGAGAGGGCACGGATCGCCTCACCGGCGTACTCGATCACGTGGCCGACGGCCCCGTCCACGCCTATCCTGCCGATGATACCCAGGATCATGTCCTTGGCGCTGACACCCGCGGGCAACGCCCCCTCTACCAGCACCTCCATCGTCTTGAGCTTGGCCTGGACCAGGCACTGCGTCGCCAGGACGTGCTCCACCTGGGAGGTGCCAACGGGCATGGCGAAGGCGCCGAAGGCGCCGTGCGTGGATGTGTGGCTGTCACCGCACACGATCACCAGCCCCGGGCGCGTGTACCCCAGCTCCGGGCCGATCACATGGACGATCCCCTGCCGGTCGGACTCCATGCCGTAAAGCTGTATACCGAACTCCTCGCAGTTGCTCTTCAGCGCCTCGATCTGCTTGCGCGATATCTCGTCGCGGATAGGGAGTCCGCGGTCGGTAGTCGGGACGTTATGGTCAAGGGTGGCGATAGTGAGGTCAGGACGGCGCACGCTGCGCCCGCTGAGCCGCAGCCCCTCGAACGCCTGGGCGGAGGTCACCTCGTGCACCAGGTGCAGGTCCACGTACAGCAGAGAGGGCTCCCCCTCCTCTCGATGCACCACGTGCGCATCCCATATCTTCTCGAACATCGTCTTCGGTTTCACGATGGCACCTTCTAGTAGCCCGATAAGGGCTAGCTGGCACTTACCAGAATACGCTTGGGAGGGCGAATTCGCCATCGCCCTCCCAGCGATCTTCCCTACGGGTTAGCCCACACCTCGCTGTCACGGGCTTGGGGAGAGTGGGCCAGCAGCCGGTTGAGGGCGTTGATCAGCGCCTTTGCGGAGGCGACAACGATATCGGTGTCGGCGCCGCGGCCCACGAACGTGCGGCCGTCCGACTCGATGCGCACGGTCACCTCGCCCTGGGCGTCGATCCCCTCGGTGACGGCGTTCACCGCGTACTCAATGAGCTGGTTAGGCACACCCACCAGACCGTTGATGGCGCGATAGGAGGCGTCCACCGGCCCCGTGCCGGTTGAGGTGGTGGTTGTCTCCCGGCCCTCAGGGCCGATGAGGCGCACCTTGGCCGTGGACATGGCCTGGTTTCCGCAGGACACCTGGAGCAGGTCCAGCTTGTAGACCTCCTCCACCGTGCGCCGCTCCTCGGACACCAGGGCGTCCAGGTCCCGGTCATCGATCTCGCCCTTCTTGTCCGCCAGCTCCTTGAACGCCAGGAAAACGCGGTCCATCTCCTCGCTGGTGATCTCGTAGCCCAGCTCGTCCAGGCGGGCCTTTAGACCGTGGCGGCCGGAGTTCTTGTTGAGCACGATCATGCCGCCGCGGCTGAGGCCGATGTCGCGGGCGTCGATGATCTCGTACGTCTCGCGCAGCTTGGTGATCCCGTGCTGGTGAATGCCGGACTGGTGACGGAAGGCGTTGGCGCCCACGATCGCCTTGTTCGGCTGTACTGACATCCCGGTAAGCTGGGAGACCAGGCGGCTGGTGCGGTGGATCTGAGTGGTGTCCACGTTCGTCGAAAGGCCGAACAGGTCGCCCCGCGTCTTGATCGCCATCACCACCTCCTCCAGGGAAGCGTTGCCCGCCCGCTCGCCGATGCCGTTGACGCAGGTCTCGACCTGGCGGGCGCCGGCGCGGATAGCGGCCAGGCTGTTGGCCACGGCCAGCCCGAGGTCGTTATGACAGTGGACGGAGATCAACGCCTTGTGGATGTTGGGCACGTTCTCCTGGATCTGGCGAAGGAACTCGCCGAACTCCTCCGGGATGGCGTAGCCTACGGTATCGGGGATGTTGATGGTGGTCGCCCCGGCCTCAATGCACTCGCTGATCATGCGGAAGACGTACTCAGGCTCGGAGCGGGTGGCGTCCATAGGGGAGAACTCCACGTCGGAGCAGTGCTTCTTGGCGCGGGCCACCTGGGTGCGGGCCATCTCCAGCACCTGCTCGCGGTCCTTCTCCAACTGGTGAAGGATGTGGATATCGGAGACGGAGAGGAATACGTGGATGCGCGGCTGGGCCGCGTGCTTCACGGCCTCCCAGCAGGCGTCCACGTCGCCGGCGACGGCGCGGGCCAGGCCGGCGATGACGGTGCCGCGCACCTCCTTGGCGATGGCGACGACGGACTCGAAGTCGCCCGGCGAGGACGCGGGGAAGCCGGCCTCGATGAAGTCCACCTTCATACGCTCCAGGGCGCGCGCGATCTCCAGCTTCTCGCCGCTGCCCAGGGCGACGCCGGGCGACTGCTCGCCGTCCCGCAGCGTCGTGTCAAAAATCAGTACCCGCTCGCCGGCGGGCGGGGTCTTGTCTTCGCGTGTCATCTACTCAACCTCCATTAGCGCGTTGTAGGGGCGACCCTTGGGTCGCCCTGGGCGAGGCAAGCCTCGCCCCTACAGG
>CAJXNA010000221.1 GCA_913056415.1 uncultured Chloroflexota bacterium
ATGGGCAGCCAGGCGGAACGCTATTACGATGTGGGCGTAGCCGGGCTCCACCGCCTGCTGGACAAGCTGGAGGCGATGCAATCGGCGCGGGCGCTGGTAGTTGGTGGCGGGGATGGAGGGGGCGCTGCCCAGCGTTGTGGCCGGGCTGGTGGCGGCACCGGTGATAGCGGTGCCCACCTCGGTAGGCTACGGCGCCAGCTTCGGCGGCCTGGCCCCTCTCCTGTCGATGCTCAACAGCTGCGCCGCCGGTGTCGCCGTTGTGAACATCGATAACGGGTTCGGCGCCGGCTACATGGCGGCGGTCATCAACCGGCAGTCGCGAGAAGGGCTTCGTGAGTAGCGTGGGACGCATCGCATATCTGGATTGCTTCTCCGGCGTCAGCGGTGACATGCTCCTGGGGGCGCTGTTGGATGTGGGCGTCACGCTAGAGGGGATGCGGGCTGAGCTGGCCAAGATCCCCCTGGCAGGGTACTCCCTTGAGGCGAAGCGGGTGACGAAGGGAGGTCTCGCGGCCCAGCAGGCGATTGTGAGTGTGCGGGAGCCCCAGTCGCCACGGACGTTGGCGGATGTAAAGGCCGTCATCGCTAAATCTTCTCTGCCTTCGGCGGACCGCGAGAGGGGGAGCGCTGTTTTCAAGCGGCTGGCGGAGGCGGAGGCGGCCGTGCATGGGGAGACGGTGGAGACGGTGCACCTGCACGATGTGGGCGCCGTGGATGCGATGGTGGACGTGATGGGCACGATCGCCGGGCTGCGGTTGCTGGGCGTGGAGGAGCTGTACTGCTCGCCGCTGCCGTCTGGAGCGGGCTGGGTCCAGGGGTCTCACGGGGCGTTGCCGCTGCCGGCGCCGGCCACGCTGGAGCTGCTGGCGCGGGCCGGAGCGCCAACTCGTCGGGAGGACGCGGGTGCGGACGAAGGTGAACTGGTGACGCCTACCGGCGCCGCCATCGTCGCGGAGCTGGCCCGGTTCCAGCGGCCGGAGATGATTCTGAACCGGATCGGCTACGGCGCCGGCAGCCGCGACCTGCCGGACAGGCCCAACGTCCTGAGGCTGTGGCTGGGCGAGGGCGTGACCCAGGGCACACGTTCGATGGTGCTCATCGAAACCAACATTGATGACATGACGGGCGAGATGCTGGGCTACGTTCTGGAGAAGCTCCTGGCACAGGGAGCGGCCGACGCCTGGCTGACGCCGGTGCAGATGAAGAAGAACCGGCCGGGGGTGATGCTGTCCGTGATCTGCGGCGAGTTGGAGGAGGAGGCGCTGGCGAGCTTCATCCTGCGGGAGACGTCCACGCTGGGGGTGCGGGTGCGCCCGGTGCACCGCTGGGAGGCGGAGCGGGAGGTGCTGGAGTTCGAATCATCCCTGGGGCCGGCAGCCGTCAAGGTGAAACGGTTGCCGGACGAGCCGCCGCGGGCGGCGCCGGAGTACGAGGCGTGCAAGCGGCTGGCGGAGTCTAGCGGGCTGCCGCTGGCGGAGGTGTACCGCATCGTGCAGGCGGAGGGGGAGAGGTTCCTCTCCTCCCATAGCCCTGACCCTGAGAACCTAGAACCTAGAGCCTAGAGCCTGCTGTCTCGATAGGTTCTTGGTTCGGGTGGGGGGGCAGAGGGAAGGCCTTACAGCGCGAAGCGTTCGATAGCCCAGGCGACGCCGTCGGCGTCGTTGGTGGGGGCGATGTGGAGGGCGGCGCGCTTCACCTCGTCGGGTGAGTTGTTCACGGCGATGCCCAGGCCGGCGCGGCGCAGCATCTCGAGGTCTGACTCGGAGTCGCCCATCGCCATCACGTCGGCTGGCGGTACGTCCAGCTCGCGGCAGACGATCTCCAGAGCGCTGGCCTTATCAGCATCGGGGTGGGTGAGAACGACGTAGTGGGGCAGGTTGACGGGACGGTTGAGCGAGAAGTTAGCGCGCCGTGCCTGCCAGCCGGCAGGGCTGTCGAAGGCTGGCAGGAAGCGCTGCGATATCTCGTTCACCGCCTCCTCTCCGAAGACGAGGACGGCGGTGGGCTGACCGCGAGCCACCTCCTCGGCCTGACGTTCGGAGACGCGGAGGCCGGCAGGCAGACGTTCAGGGATGACCCCGGGGCGCATGCGCATGTAGGTCACATCCTCAATGGTGGTGAACGTCTCCCAGCGGCGCTCGTCGGCGAGGGCGGTAACGTCACAGGCAAGCTCCTGGTCCAGGCGGAGGTGAAGGAGTTCGTCGCCGTCCTGAGGGCGTTTGACGACGGCGCCGTTGTTGCAGATGAGAGGCGTGTCGATGCCCAGGTGTTCGGCGTTGCGCTTGGCGAGGAGGTACCAGCGGGAGGTGGCGAGGACGACCTTCACACCTGCGTCAAGGGCACGCTTCACGGCTTCGGCGTTGCGCTCGCTCACCTTAAGGGCGCTGTTGAGGAGGGTGCCGTCCAGGTCCAGGGCGATGAGCTTGATGCCGCTCACTGCTTCGGTCTGTCCTCCACGTTCACGCCTTTGCGGCTGGGGTTGACGCCTCCGTCGCCGCTGTCACCGCCGAACATGCTGGCGAAGGGGCGGAGGAAGTTGGTGAACTCCAGGGGGAAGACGTACTTGGTGGAGGGGCTCTCGCCGATCGTCTTCAGGGTCTCGAAGTACTGGAGGCTCATCGTCTTGGCGTCGACGCCCTTGGCGACCTGGTATATCTTGTCCAGGGCGTTGCTGAACCCTTCGGCCTCCAGGATCTCGGCCTGGCGGTCGGCCTCGGCGCGGAGGATGGTGGCCTGGCGGTCGCCCTCGGCGCGGAGGATGGCGGCCTGCTTCTCCCCTTCGGCCACCGTGATGTTCGCCTCCTTCTGGCCGTCGGCCTCTAGGACGATGGCGCGGCGGTTGCGCTCGGCGGACATCTGGCGGCTCATCGCTTCCTGGATATCGCGGGGCGGCTGGATCTCGCGGATCTCCACGGCGGTGACCTTGACGCCCCAGCGGTCAGTGACCTCGTCCAGCTTGGCCTGCATGATCTGGTTGATCTGGTCGCGCTTGGCGAGGACATCGTCCAGGGAGATGTCGCCGACGACGGCGCGGAGGGTGGTGATGGCCATGCCGCGGGCGGCGCCGATGACGCTTTCCACCTTGAGGACGCTGTCCCGGGGGTTGACGATCTTCATGTAGACGAGCATGTCCACAGAGACAGGGGCGTTGTCCTTGGTGATGCAGGTCTGAGGCTCCACGTCCAGGAAGATCTCTCGCAGGTCGACCACTCTGACCTGGTCAATGATGGGCCAGAGGGGGAAGATGAGGCCGGGCCCCTTCTCTCCCATGACTCTGCCGAAGCGGAAGTGGACGAGACGGCGGTACTCGGGGACGACGCTGAAGAAGAACGGCATTGGGAACCTCCTTTTGGATTGGGCGGGCTGGGTGCTGGCTTATTATAGCCCTAATACGCGGATGGCGTTTTCGTGCAGGACTGCCCGCTTTTCGGCGTCCGTGAGGGGGAGGCGCTGGATGCGGGCGGAGTCCAGGAGCGGGTCGTGCCAGGGGTAATCCGAGCCGAACATGATGCGGTCGCAGCCGATCTGGCGAAAAGCTACGACGGCGTCAGCGTCGCTTATGGCCGGCGGCTTGTCCGTGCCGTTGATGGTCCAGCAGCAGTCGAAGAAGACGTTGGAGTGGGCGCGGGCGAGGTCGGCGCAGGCGGCGAAGTCCCCCAGGGCGAGATGGGCCATGACGACGGTGAGGCGGGGGAAGGCGGAGTTGGACATCACATGTTGGGTGCAGCCACCAGCCGGTCTTTGGCGAAGTGGCCGATCATCATAACGTCAGC
>CAJXNA010000222.1 GCA_913056415.1 uncultured Chloroflexota bacterium
TGCCCTGCGCGCGCCTCCTGCGTCTGGATGCCGCGCGAACTCAGATGGCCCTCGGCATCGCCGCCTCCTTGGCCGCGGGTCTTCAGCAGAACTTCGGGACGATGACCAAGCCGCTGCACGCCGGCTGGGCCGCCCGCAACGGCGTCGTAGCGGCGGAGCTGGCGGCCCGTGGCTTCACCGCCGATCGCCACGCCCTGGAGGGCGAAAGCGGCTTCCTGCGCGCGATGAGCGGCGGCGCTGAGCCTGACCTGGAGTCGATCGCCTCTCTGGGCCGGCCATACCAGATCACCTCATCCGGTTTCGGGGTGAAGCTCTATCCTTGCTGCTATGCCGTCCACCGCTCGCTGGACGCTGTCCTCGAGATGAAGGCTCGACACAGGATCGACCCCGCCAGCATCGAGGCGATTCGGGTGGAGGTCAGCCGCGGATCGTTGATGCCCCTGCGCGGGGATTCGCCGGCCACAGGGCTGGAGGGGAAGTTCAGCCTGGAGTACTGCCTGGCGGCCGCTCTCGTGGACGGCCGAGTGGCGCTGGCCTCTTTCAGGGACGAAGCTGTCAGCCGACCAGTGGTGCGGAGGATGATGGCGAAGATTGAAGTTAGCGAGGGCCACGCTGAATCGGGGGGCACGTTTCCCATCGGCGGTTACGCTGAGGTGCGCATCGCGCTCAGAGGCGGCGAGGAGCAGTTTCTGCGCGTGGATGCGCCTCGCGGCGACGTTTCACGACCGCTCTCCTGGGAGGAGCTGACGGAGAAGTTCCGCGACTGCGCGCAGGGTGTGCTCCCGAGCGAGGCTACGGAGGGGGCCGTTGGCCTGATTGCGCGGCTGGAAGATGTGCAGGATCTGGCGGAGCTAACCGAGGCGCTGACAGGAGCCCCGACGGAGGCTTGCCCCTAGCCCTACTTCTCGCCCGTGACCCGAATGGCGGCCGCCCGGAACCGCTCCCGGTGCTCCTCCGACTGCCGCAGCTCTATGTTCGCCTCCACCTCGTGCTGGACGGCCTCCCGGCTGAAGGTGGCGATGTCGATCACCCGCTTGGACTCCATCACCGCGGTGCGAGAGTTGGCGGCGATGGCCGCAGCCATCTCGGCGACTGTGGGTTCGAGGATCTCCAGGGGGACCAGCTGGTTGACGAGGCCGATGCGCAGCGCCTCCTGCGCGTCGATGGTGCGGGCCGTGAAGATGAGCTCCTTCGCCAGCGGCGCCCCCACGATCCGCGGGAGCTGAAATGCGCCCACCACCAGCCCGTAGCTGGCGCCTATGAACCGGAAGCGGGCGCTGTCTGAGGCGATGCGGATGTCGCAGTTGATGGCGAGCGCGGCGCCGCCCCCGTAAGCGTAGCCGTTAACCGCGGCGATGATCGGCTTGCGGGTACGCAGGACGCGTGCGACGGCCTCCGCAGGCGGGCCGGGCGCTCCACCGTCGCTGGCGTTCCCCGACGAGTCGGGGCCTATCGCCTCGGCCATGTCGGCGCCGGCACAGAACGCCTTCTCGCCCGCCCCGGTGAGGACGAGGACGTTGACGCCGTCGTCGGCCTCTAGCTTGTCGAGGGCGTCGATCAGCTCGTGACAGAGCTGGGCGTTGAGGGCGTTGTGCTTCTCGGGCCGGTTGAGGCGTATGGTAGCGACGGCGCCGGTCCGCTCAACGATCAGGCTTCCGTAGTCCACTGGGGGCTCCCCTCAATAGTAAGGTCAGCCTATTATAGCAGGGTTCGATAGCGGCTCGCGGTCAGCTCAGCAGCTCCAGGTACAGCGTCTCCGTCGCCTCAGAGGGGTCGGTGCCCAGTTCATCGGTCAGCAGCTCTCGCAGCCGGTGGTACACGCGCAGCGCCTCGGCTCGGTTACCTGTCGCGCTGTGCGCCCGCATCAGGAGCTGGTAGCTGCTCTCCCGGCAGGAGTCCAGCGTCACCGCCTCATTCGCCACCTCCACAGCCAGCTGCGGCTCCCCCGTGGACAGCCAGATCTTCGCCTGGCACTCCAGCGCGCGCTGGAGCTGCCGCTGCAGCGTGCGCCGCTGGGCCTCCACCCACCCCCCGTTCGCTCCCGAAAGGAATGGCCGTCGTGTTATCGTCGCCGCTATCGTAGCTGGGCCGAACGCGCGTTTTGGCGTCCCGGCCCGCAGCGCCCCTTCCGCAGCGTCAATCGCCTCCGCCGCCGCCTCTACGTCTACCCACGTGTCCGCCGGCAGCCGCAGTTGGTACTGCCCGAAGCTGCTCCGAACCGTCGCTACCAGTGGGCTCAGCGACGTTCGTGCCAGCAGCTTCCGAGTCCGGCTCACGAGTGCGCTGAGGGCCGTCTCCCAGGCTGGCGGCATCTCACCCGGCCAGACCGCCGCCGCTAGCTCCTCTCGTGGCACTGTCCTCTCGCGCTTTAGGACCAGATACGCGAACGCCAGCCGTGCTTGTCCCCCGCGGAAATCGCGCTCGTCGATAACGAGTTCGCTCTTGAACTCGAGCCCGACACGGCCGGCCAGGTAGATGCGAATGTCCATGCTGCCAAAGATCTGCCAAGGTGCCGCCAAGACGGCGACGGCAGACGCCTGTTATTATACGGGCCGGAAAGGAGGCATGTGATGGCAAAAGTCATAAACTGCCCCTGCGGTTGGACCACCAGGTCGGACAGCGACGACGAGCTGGTGAAGCAGGTCCAACAACACGCCAAGGAAGTCCACGACCAGGAGACCACGCGCGATGAGGTCCTGGCCATGGCCAAGCCTGAGTAAGGCTTGCAGAGTTCTCGGTAGCGGGGGCCGTCCAGCGGGCGGCCCTCTCTGCTTCTACACGGAGAAGATGTGTACGGCGAGCGCCGCTGCCTCCCCCTTCACCATGCCGCCGCCGTTCTCCGTCAGGCCGATGCGGGGGTTGGCCACCTGGCGCTCGCCCGCCTCGCCCCTAAGCTGCGTGAAGATCTCGTAGATCTGGGCGACGCCGGTGGCCCCGATCGGGTGACCCTTGGAGATCAGGCCGCCGCTGGTGTTCACCGGCATCGGGCCGTCGAAGTAGGTGGCGCGGGCGTCGATCAGCTTGCCGCCCTCGCCGGGGCCGCACAGCCCCAGCTCCTCGTACAGCACCAGCTCCGCCGGCGCCGAAGCGTCGTGTAGCTCGATGACGCTCAGGTCCTCCGGCCCCACGCCCGCCTGCTTGTACGCCTGCTGCACCACCCGCTCGGTTAGGCCGGGCTCGCCTGGTTCGTGGTCGCTGCCGGAGCTGACGCAGGAGGCCAAGATGTGCACGGGCTTGGTGGTGAACTGCTTCGCCTTCTCCGCTGAGCAGAGGATCGCCGCCGCTGCGCCGTCACCGATGGGAGAGCACATCAGCCTTGTGAGAGGCTCCGCCACCGGCGGTGAGGTGAGGATGTCCTCCAGCGTGTAGACCTCGCGGTACTGCGCGTGTGGATTGAGGGAGCCGTGGTAGTGGTTCTTGACGGCGATGCGGCCGAACTGCTTCACGGTGGTGCCGTAGCGCTGCATGTGCTGGCGGGCGAAGGCGGCGTAGAAGTCCATGAACATGGAGCGCTTCTCGCCCGCCCCGGAGGCGGGCGCGGGCTGGTCGGTGCGCTCGCCGTTGCCCTTTGAGGCTGCCATCGCTGCCTGCATCTCCTGCGCCCATTCCACGTCCACGGCGGCGCCGATGGCGGCGAACGACTTGCTCTTGTCCTCGTGATAGAGCTTCTCGACGCCTACGGCCAGGGCGATGTCGTACATGCCGGAGGCGACGTATAGCCAGGCCATGTGGAAGGCGGTGGAGGAGCTGGCGCAGGC
>CAJXNA010000223.1 GCA_913056415.1 uncultured Chloroflexota bacterium
TCTACCGCGAGCTGAAGGAACGCTACCCTGAACGCTACCCAGGCCGTGACCTGATTTGGCGCTGGGCTAAGAGCATAGACCCTGAGCGGTTCAGCCTACTACAGCAGGAAAGGAAAGAGACCGTACAGAACCGCGCCGTAGACCTGGCCCTGCTGACGACCGACCGCTTGGAAGAGGAGCTAGAGGCAGGCAATATCAAAGGTCAATCCCTAGCGATTACGACCGGCATCGTTCTGGATAAGGTGCTCAAGCTGTTAGAGATAGAGAAACGCGGCGGATCGCCTATCGGCGCTGGGGGTGTCGTTATCAACTTCATATCGCAGCAAGACCCCCGCCAGGAATCCCCAGATACCATAGAGGGGGAAGTTGTCAAGGACGGGGACGATCCCAAGTCCTAGCCTGTAGGGACCGTTACACGCCTGGGGACATACTCTGCTAGTGGGCCGGCAGGTTCCAGAGAGGGTTACACCGTCCACGCCCCGGTCCTAAAAGGCTCAGCGTCCCCGTCTAACGTCCCAGGTCGCGGGTGTCCCCGTGTCCCCACTTAACGTAACGGCTATAGTGCATGGGGAAATCAGGGGGTGCCCGGCGGGTAGGGACAGGTAGGGGTAGGGGCTTCCTGAGGCGGGTAGGGCCGGAAGCGCTCAGAGGCCCATATTTAACGGGTTCCCGATCCGCGTTTCTCTATATAGCTCTAGGGCTTTACCTCAGACATTCGGCGAAACTAAAAAAGGCGCGCCCGAGATAGGCGCAAGGTCCTAGAATCCATAGAGGTGCCCACAGGGCACCACTTCATGATTCAGGTCTCCGACGCACATTGGCTTTGTCGTGTACCGAGTGGCACAGCCAAATCCAAAGCAGTCAATTTCGGTGGCCTCACACTGGACCACCCACCAAATGTAGTTGATGTCAAACTCGGCGACGCAGTCTTGAGGAAACGCCCACAGGTCGGAGTAGTACAAGCGTGGGTTGTCAACGGCCACAGCAATAGTCGCACCATATTCACAGCACATCCAACCGATTGCAAAAATGATGGCTTCTCCCGGACTCTGTAGGTTGGGTATGTAGGGCGCTGGTGTGGGCGGCGGTAGGCCCATCACCTGGCTACAGAAGTCTATCTCCCTCGGCGACGCTACTGTTATGTACTCATAAATGAGGCCACACTTATCCATGCCCCCGCGAGAGTACCCATCGTCGTAGGCCGCGAGCCAGATGACTTCACAGGCAACGGGATCGGTAGTTAGCGTCAGCGACGCAGGAGACGGCGTGAATCCGTATGGCCTGAGATTGAACGCGTCGTCCCAGCCGTCAAACTGGCCGAACTCACATTCAATCACCTCCGCCGCAGTAAGGCCGGGTGCAGGTGTTGGGGGAGGAGGAGCGGCTGGTGCCGGTGCAGAGGGTGCTGGCGGTATTGGCGTAGGGCTGGGCGCGGGTGTCGGAGCGGGCGTGTGTGTCGGCCTCGGAGTGGGGGTTGAGGTAGGTTCGGCGGTTGCTGTTGGCGTTGGTGCCTGAACCTCCTCCAGAACTGCGGTGTTCTCATCCCCGCTGGTGGCGATGATGATGCTGACCATTGCAAGCAGCGCGAGAACAACGACTGAGAGCGCTAGGAACGGACCCTTCAGCCCCCAGGGGAGCTTCCAGGCGTCCCTAAACCACTGAACGATAGCGTAGAGTGCTGCCGGCAAATCTATGATTCCCCTACTCCGCTCGCGTGTCCGCATTGTGCGCTTGGGCTGAGCGGGTGTCAACGGGCGGTGAGACGTCGTCGGCAGCAGGGTAAGTGCAGTGGTGGGCGATGGGGGACTCGAACCTCCGACCTCAGCGATGTCAACGCTGCGCTCTAACCAGCTGAGCTAATCGCCCACGAATCGCAACCGTCCACATTGTACGACTTGCGTCCGCTTTTCGGAACTGTCGAGACGTTGTTGACGTGTCTTGAGGCCGTTGTTACGATTGCCTCGATAGTGGGTGGAACCACGGAGCGCCCCCCGTCCCACGGGTCGGGGGGCTTTCTCTTGAAGGGACAGAGAGCATGGAGCACCGGACAGAGGCTGACGGGCCGGGGATGCGGTTGATGCGCCTATGGCTGTGGGTGGCGCCGCTGAGTATGCTGGCGGTGACGGTGCTGTTCGGCGTGCTGGCAGTGGCTGAGGGGAAGTGGGGGCTGGTGGCGGCGATGGTCCTGCTGGCGCTGGTGGCTGTAGGCCTGCTCGTGGTGCAGTGGCGGCTGCTCAAGCCGCTGCAGAGGACGGAGGATAGCGATGACGGAGAAGTTTGAAGCGATGTCCAGAGACGAACGGCTGGAGCGGCTGCGACACTCCGCCGCCCACATCATGGCCGAGGCCGTGCTCGAGATGTTCCCTGACGCCAAGATCGGCATCGGCCCGCCCATCGATACCGGCTTCTACTACGACTTCGGCTTGCCGCGGGCCCTGACCCCCGACGACCTGCCGGTCATCGAGGAGAAGATGCGCCGGAGGGTGAAGTCCGACGTGCCGTTCGTGCGCGAGGAGGTATCCAAAGACGAGGCGCGAAAGCTGTTCGCGGAGCAGCCCTACAAGCTGGAGCTGATCGACGAGATCGCGGACGAGCAGATGAGCCTGTACAAGCACGATAAGTTCGTCGATCTCTGCCAGGGGCCGCACGTGGAGCGCACGGGGCAGGTACAGGCGTTCAAGCTGATGAGCATCGCTGGGGCCTACTGGCGAGGGCACGAGCGCAACCCGATGCTCCAACGCGTCTACGGCGCTCTGTTCGAGACGGAGGAAGAGCTCCAAGGCCACCTGGAGCAGATCGAGGAGGCGTTCCGACGAGACCACCGCCGCCTGGGACGAGAGCTAGACCTGTACTCCATCCACGAGGAGTACGGGCCGGGGCTAGTCTACTGGCACCCCAAAGGCGGCCGCGTGCGCACCATCATCGAGGACTTCTGGCGACAGGAGCACTACAAGCAGGGCTACGAGCTGGTCTACTCACCCCACATCGGGCGCTCCAGCCTGTGGGAGACCAGCGGCCACCTGGACTTCTACGCCGAAAGCATGTATTCGCCAATGGACGTGGACGGCCAAGACTACTACATCAAGCCGATGAACTGCCCGTTCCACATCCAGATGTACAAGAGTGGCCTGCGCAGCTACCGCGATCTGCCGATGCGCCTGGCGGAGCTGGGCACGGTTTATCGTTATGAGCGCTCCGGCGTCCTGCACGGGCTGATGCGGGTGCGCGGCTTCACCCAGGATGACGCCCATATCTTCTGCCGGCCGGACCAGGTCAAGGAGGAGGTGGAGCGCTGCGTGGACTTCATGCAGCTCTTCTTCCGCGCCTTCGGCTTCCAGGAGTTTCACCTCTATCTCTCTACTCGCTCTCCGGAGGGGAAGTACGCGGGCTCGCTTGAGGACTGGGAGATGGCGACCAACATCCTGCGGGAAGCGATCCAGGACCGCGGCCTCCCCCACGATGTAGACGAGGGCGGCGCCGTGTTCTACGGCCCCAAGATAGACGCCAAGCTGCTGGACAGCCTGGGGCGGGAGTGGCAGTGCACCACGATCCAGTTCGACTTCAACCTGCCGGAGCGGTTCGACATCTCTTACGTGGGCGAGGACGGGCGTGAGCACCGGCCGTATATGGTGCACCGGGCGCTGCTGGGTTCGATGGAGCGCTTCTTCGGCGTCCTCATCGAGCACTACGGAGGAGCGTTCCCGATGTGGTTGGCGCCGGTGCAGGCGGTGGT
>CAJXNA010000224.1 GCA_913056415.1 uncultured Chloroflexota bacterium
CGCCTAGTGCCGGACCAGGACCCGGACGACATCTTCACGAAGCTGGGGCGGCACCTGGACTCGCACGGCTTCAGCGACATAACGCTGCGGCTGCTCAGCGGCGAGCGGCCGGCGCGGACGCCGGTCAGCGATCCGCTGGTGGAGGTGGTGCGGCGGGCGGTCGTGGACGCCTACGGTCGGGAGCCGCTCATCGTGCCGACGATGGCGGGCACGGGGCCGCTGTACCCGTTCGTCGCCACGCTGGGTCTGCCCACGGCCGATATTGGGATCGGCTATCCGGATACGCGCATCCACGCCCCGGACGAGAACATCCGCATCGAGGATTTCCGGAAGGGCACGAAGGCGGTGGCGGCGCTGCTGGGGCGGTTCGCAGTATAATGCCGCCGACGGGCCGAGCGAAGCGGAGAGGGCAGGGCCACCGATGCCACGCATAGACTACGGTAGCGGCCTGATGATCGACGCACCGGAGGGGATGACGGTGCTTGAGGCGTCTATCCGACACGGGCTGGATCACAGGCACGCTTGTGGTGCGATGGTTCGCTGTACCACCTGCAGAGTCGAAATCCTTGAGGGCGGTGAGAACTGCCATCCGATGTCGAACAACGAGCGTGATGTGCTAGAGGCCTTCGGGTTCGGTCCGAACATTCGTCTGGGGTGCTGCCTTCGACCAACAGGCGACATCAAGATCAGGCTGCTGGTACGCGAGCGTTTCGTCAAGGAGGACTTGCGACCGGAAGGGATGGCAAAGGAACAGGAGATTGCAGTGCTCTTTGCAGACGTCCGAGACTTTACGAGGTTTTCGGAACGCCACCTCGCGTTCGACGTGCTGCACCTGCTAAACCGCTACTTCGACCGCATGGGTACGATAATAGACTTTAACGGTGGAGAGGTGATCGCGTTCCTCGGTGACGGCATCGTTTCCTTCTTTGAGGACACAGATCCCAAGCGGGCCGCCTTCAACGCCACCCGTTGCGCGCTACAGATGCTTAAGGGTGCCCGTGCCTTCTCCCGGTATTCGCGCGAGCACTTTGAGTTCGATGTTCACATCGGCATCGGCATAGCTTTCGGGCCTGCCGTCGTAGGTGAGGTCGGCTACTATCGCACCAGCCGACTGAACTGCATCGGCGACGTGGTGAACACTGCGTCGCGAATCCAGGAGGCAACCAAGGAGCAAAGTGTCCGGTTATTGGTGAATGACAGAGTCCGCGAGCTGGCCGAAAGCGAGTTCAAGTTCGGGCGTGAGTTCGCCTGTGAGCTGCGGGGTAAGGAGGGGGAGCACATGCTCCACGAGGTGCTGGCCGTGGAGAAGGGCGGCGGAAAGCGCCGAAACCGGCCCACTTCCAGACGGTGACTGTGACGCGGATCACTGTCTCGTTCTGAGCCGTGTGATAGCGTACCGATAAGGATGCACGGCTTTCCCGCAGCACTAACGGGGAAGCAGATCTCCCATCGGAGCCTCACTAAGTCAGGCTCCTAGAAGGCGGGTGGAAGCGATGGCGACGACCGAAGTCAAGCGAGACGCCAGGGTCAAGGTCTGTCCGCTGGAGGAGCTGGAAAGGGACCGGGTCAAGGTCGTCTCGGCCGAGGGGCGGATCGTTGCCGTGTTTATCGACCGGGGGGAAGCCTACGCGGTGGACAACCGCTGCCCCCATATGGGGTTTCCCCTGCACCGCGGCACCGTGAGGGACGGTATCCTCACCTGTCACTGGCACCACGCGAAGTTCGACTTGGCCGGTGGGTGCACGTTCGACCCGTTCGCAGACGACGTGACCTCCTTCTACGTGGAGGTGCGGGACGGCACCGTCTGGCTGGACCCGCGACCGATTGAGGAGGAGCGGCGCACGCACTGGCTGCGAAAGCTGGACGAGGGGTTGGAGCATAACATCCGGTTGGTGCTGGCCAAGAGCGTCATCGGGTTGGACGAGCTGGGCGAGACGACGGATGTCCTGCGAAAGGCGGCGCTGTTCGGCGTGCGCAACCGAGCATCTGGCTGGAGCACCGGCCTCTCTATCATCACGGCGATGGCCAACGTGTTGCCGTTCTTGGACGAGGGGGACAGGCCGCTGGCGCTGTACCACGGTCTCGTCCACGTGGCACGCTCAACCGCTAACCAGCCGCCAAACTTCGACCTTGAGCCCCTGGAGACTAGCGAGACGCGCCCGGAGCGCTACGTGGACTGGTTCCGACGTTTTATCGAGGTCCGGGCGGCGGATGCGGCAGAGCGAACCCTTCGGACTGCGATCCGAATTGGACTGGCCCCCGAGGCAGTCGCAGACATGATATTCGCCGCCTGCACGGACCACCTGTTCCTGGACGTGGGGCACTCCCTGGACTTCGCCAACAAGGCGTTCGAGCTGCTGGACAGCACCGGCTGGGAGCACGCGGAGGAGGTGTTGCCCTCGCTGATCCCCAACATGGTGCGGGCCCAGCGGATGGAGGAGACTTCGAGCTGGCGTCACCCCGTAGACCTGGCGACTCTGCTGGATGAGGTGTACGAGGAGCTCGATGCCGTGATCGACGAAGGCGGCGGCAAGCTCACGGACTGGGATGGACACGAGGAGTTGGCGCAGACGATTCTGGACTCAGAACCGAGGGAGACGCTGACGGCGATGCGGGAGCTGGTTCGTCGCGGCGCACCGCTGACCGAACTCTCAGCTGCCGTTGCCTACGCCGCCGCGCGCCGGCCCGTGCACTTCCACGTGTCGAACGAGTTCGCTGACTGGGACACCATCCACCACACGTTTACGTACGCGAATGCCGTTGACCAGGCGATGCGGCGTGCCCCGTCCAAACTCCTGGCCCGGGGCATATTCGACGGGGCGATGTCCGTCTATCTGGAGCGGTTCCTCAATGTTCCCAAGCAGCCTATCTCCACTCCGTCTGACCGTATCGTCAGGCGGGAGGACGTTCTGGTCGCATTTGACGGTCAGGGCCGGGTCGATGAGACCGCCCAACTTGTCGCCGATGCGCTGGCGGCCGGCAATCGTGAGGACGTGGTGAGGACGTTGGGACACGCCCTGTTGCGAGAGGATTCCGGATTCCACCAGTTCCAGATTTACGAAGCCGGGCTCAAGCAATATCGCCAGTTCGCGGGTCGGCCAGCGGGCGACCACATCCTCATTGGGGTTGCGCGGTTCCTCACAGCACACTCACCCACGGTGAGAGCGACGGGCCAGACGTTCGACATTGCTGCGCGGCTGCATAGAGGAGAGTCGCTCCACGGGGAGGACGACTAGGGCTGGGGTTGCCGATCGCCGGTAGGCGCATCACTGTTCTGCTATCGTCAGTGCTGCTTCCCCACCGGCGGCTCGCTGGACTCGCTTGCCGTAGCCTCGCCGCGGCCAGACGGCCGCCCGCTACGCGCGTCTGCGTCCGGGCGCAGGCAGGTGAAGCAGGCGAAGCGCAGCGATAGGAACTGCTCGTCCACCCAGACCTCGCCGCAGTCCCTGCCATCGACGTCGTTGCGCGGGTTCAGGTGGAACGGCCGGTCGCACTCGCCGCAGAGGGCGGAGGTTGACTCCTCAGCGGGCTGGCCGCAGACCGCGCAGGTGATCTCCGCGGAGGATGTCATCAGGGTGTCTCTGGGCCAGAGGCGAGCAATGCGCGGGCGAGCATCTCTTCGTCTGAGCGGGAGCGCACTTCGCCGTCCAGCTTAGCAGCTTTGAGGCGGCGCAGCAGTTGGCCCAGCTGTGGCCCCGGCGGCGCACCCAAGATCGGAAGAGCG
>CAJXNA010000225.1 GCA_913056415.1 uncultured Chloroflexota bacterium
GCTGCTGACGTTCGGCGCACCAGAGAAGACGATCGACGTTACCCAGGGCTACAACGCCGTCATCACGACCGATGCGGGCGACATCGTGGTAGCGCTGAGCCCTGACGCTCCCGAAGCCGCGAACAGCTTCGCCTTCCTGGCCGGCCAGAACTTCTACGATGGGCTACAGTTCTTCTGGGCGCTCCCGGAGTTCGACACTCAGACCGGAGACCCCACCTGTACATCCTCCAGCGAGTTCCCATGTACAGGCACCGGCGATCCCGGCTACACCCTCCCTAAGGAGGGGGACTCAACTACAACCGGCCAGTGGACGGTCATCGCGCCGGTCACCACCCCAGGCGGCGACCGGGTGCACGGCAGCCAGTTCGTGATCGCGCTGGCCGACGGAGAGTTCGAAGGCACCGCGTTCGGCGAAGTGGTGGAGGGCCAGGAGATCCTGGAGGCGCTGCAGCAACGTGTGCCGTGCTTCGGCTCCCTGCCGAGCGAATCCAACCCCTGCCAGACGGACGAAGAGCTGCCGGCCGCGCTCACCATCGTGGACATCGTCGTTCAGCCGGCCTAGTGCCCTAGTGAGAAAAAGCAAGGCCGACCGCTAGCGCGGTCGGCCTTCAGCATGTTCGACCGGTAAGGCCTAGACCTTCTTCTCCTCGGATGTCTCCGCCGCGGCCTTCTCCTTTTCCTCCTCCTCCGGCTCTTGCTCGCCCTCCTTGATCTCCCGGCGGAACTCGCGGATGCCACGGCCTATGGAGCCGCCTATATCGCCGATCTTGCTGGCCCCGAATAGGACCACGACTATGGCGAAGATGATAGCGAGCTCCAACGGGCCCAGGCTCTGGAAAACTAGGAACGGCATATCATCACCTCCTTCTTATCACGAGTCAAGCGTACCATACATGGCCACCGCCGCAACAACCGATCAGGCGGCCGCTCTTTCTACCAGGAACATTATCGCCAAAAAGAGAAGGGCCAGACCGAGCGCTGGGAGCCCTACCTGCCAGATGCCTCCCACGAAGAAGAAGATCGACGCCGCGACCGCAATGGACATACCCGATACAGCGATTATGCGGGCAACGACCACGAACGAGGAAACCGGTTGGAGCGGCGGCGGTGGTTCTTCCATCTACTCCCTAGATGGAATTATCGCCCCCAGGAGGTCAAGCATCAAGCGGGCGGCGATACGGGCGGTGACGCCCGCCGAATCATAGGTGGGGTTCACCTCGCAGATGTCGAAGGCCATTATGCGCGTGCGCTGGGCCAGCAGGAGCAGCGCCTCCTTGAGCTGATAGTAGCCGATGCCGCCGGGCTCCGGGAAGCCGGTACCGGCCGCCACCGCTGGGTCCAGCACGTCGATGTCGATGGTGACGTAGGTATCACCGTTGGGGCGCACGTCGGCCAGGGCCGCATCCACCCCTTCGCGGACGATGCGCTCGCTGGTGATGGTCTGGACGCCGTCCCGCAGCGCCGCCTCCCAGGGCTCCACGTGCTCCAACGCGCCCCGCAGGCCGATGTGGATGATCTGCTTGAGGAAGGGCAGCTCGCTAACGCGGCGCATCTGGTTGTCGTGAGAGAAACGCTGGCCGAACTTCTCGTCCGTGTAGTCCTGGTGTGCGTCGAACTGAACGACGGTCAGCGGGTTGTCCTCGAAGGCGCGCACGAGAGGGAAGGTGATGGCGTGGTCTCCGCCCACGAACACAGGCAGGCGGCAGCGTGTGCGTACGAAAGCGGCCGCCTCAGTGATGCGCTGAAAGTTCTCCTCCAGCCCGAGGGTGCGAACGTCCACGTCGCCCATGTCCGTCATGGAGACGCCGCGCAGGATGCGCTCTCCTCGCTCGGCGTCCAACCAGCCCTCGTCTCCATCCACCGGCTGGAAGCGCATGGAGGCCTCCCGCAGGGAAAGGGGGCCGAAGCGGGCGCCGGGACGGTCGTTCGTCGCCTGGTCAAAGGGGACGCCGAGGAAGGCGATGTCAGCCCGGGCCGACGTCGGATCGTCGGCCAGCGGCGCGCCGAAGAAGGTGGGCCAGCCGCGGCGGATGGGGACGCCGTGCCTACCGGCAGGCAGGCTCACGGGCGCTTCCTCCCGGGAGATATGGGCCTGGCCGACGGCGTGGATGGCCGCTGGCGGGCCTTGCCTACCGGCAGGCAGGCGCGGGCGCGCTTCGCCTTCTCCTGGATGTGGGGAGGGGCGGGCCGCCTTCGCGGGCCGCTCTGTCTTGTCGCCATGCTGTGTTACCTGTCTATCTGCGCCTTTTGTAGCCGGCCGGAGTAGTCGATGTACACGGACTTCCACTCGCTGTAGGAGTCGAGGGCCGCCGTGCCGGCCTCACGGTGGCCGTTGCCGGTGCCGCGGGTGCCGCCGAAGGGCAGGTGAATCTCGGCGCCGATGGTGCCGGCATTTATATAGACGATGCCGGTGGTTATCTGTTCCATCGCCTTGAACGCCACGCTAACGTCGCGCGTGTAGATGGAGGAGACCAACCCGTAGGGGACGTCGTTGTTGATGGACACCGCCTCTTCGAGGTCGGAGACAGGGATAACATCGGTCACGGGCCCGAAGATCTCCTCCTGGGCGATGCGCATCTGGGGTCGTACGCCCGTGAACACGGTGGGCTGGAAGAAGTAGCCCTTGTCCAGACCATCGCCGGCGGCGCGCGCACCACCGACGGCGACGACGGCGCCCTCCTTGCGACCGATCTCCATGTAGCTCTGCACCTTCTCCAACTGGGGCCGGTTCACCAGCGGACCGACGTCCGTTGCCTCGTCCAGGCCGTCGCCGAGGCGCAAGGTTTCGGCGCTGGCGATGAGCTTCTCGGTGAAGGCGTCCAACGCGCCCTCCTGGACGATCATGCGGCTGGCAGCGGTGCAGCGCTGGCCGCTGGTGCCGAAGGCGCTCCACACGGCGCCCTCGACCGCCAGGTCGATGTCGGCGTCGCCGAGGACGATGATGGCGTTCTTGCCGCCCATCTCCAGGTGCACGCGTTTGCCGTTAGCGCCGCAGTAGGCGGCGATCTCGCGGCCCACCTCGATAGAGCCGGTGAAGGAGACCATCGCCACCCGCGGGTCGCGCACCAGAGCGGCGCCGGTATCGTCCTCACCGAAGAGGAGGTTGACAACGCCGGGCGGCAGGCCGGCCTCCTCCAGGATGCGCAGCAGGTTGGCCGCGCTGAGGGGAGAGTAGGGCGAGGGCTTAAAGACGACGGTGTTGCCCGCGATCAGCGCCGGCATCAGCTTCCAGCAGGGGATGGCCAGGGGGAAGTTCCAGGGGGTGATGGCGCCGACTATGCCGTGCGGCTGTCGCACTGCCATGGTGAACTTGTCCGGCAGCTCTGAAGGGACGACCTGGCCGAACATCCGCCTCCCCTCGCCAGCGGCGTAGTAGGTCATGTCGATCGCTTCCTGAACGTCGCCCCGCGCCTCCTTGAGCACCTTGCCCATCTCGACGGTGACTTCGCGGGAGAGCTCCTCCTTGCGGTCGAGCATCATCTCGGCGGCGCGGAAGAGGATCTCGGCGCGCTGGGGCGCGGGGGTGGCGCACCAGCGGGGGTAGGCCTGGGCCGCGGCGGCGACAGCATCGGCTACGTCGTCCGGGCCGGAGTCTGGGAAGGTGCCTATGGTCACCCCGTTGGCAGGGTTCTCGCGCTGGAAATGCTTGCCGTTGGTGACATTCCAGATATCAATGGCTTCGTTTTCGAGAATACCGGC
>CAJXNA010000226.1 GCA_913056415.1 uncultured Chloroflexota bacterium
CTCGGAGGTGCTCAGGTCACCCGCGGCCACTTGCGCTCCCCTCGCCATGACGGCGTGCAGGGGCTTCAGCAGCTGGCGTGCGCCGAGCCAGGCGATCGCGAGGGAGATGGGGAGCGCCGCCAGACCGAAGAGCAAGAGGCGCTGCCGGGCACCTCCCGCCACCGCCAGGGCTCCGTCTCTTGGTTCAACGATGACTCCCCATCCCTGAACCGTGGATACGGGTGCGTAGCCGAAGGTATGGCTGCCCTCTCCGTCGTCAGCGGGCTGGCGGTGGACGGCGTCTCCCGTGTCCCCTTGCGACCGCAGCGCGTCGACCGCTTCGGCGTGGACGCTGAGGCCGCCCGGGTCCGGCTCGTTGGCGGCCAGGATGACGCCGTCGGCAGCGACTAGCTCGAGGCGGAAAGACTCATTGAGTTGCTCTAGCGAGAAGAGATCAAGGTCGGGGCGGCCCAGGTCGATCTGGGCGAGGAGGACGCCTGCTGGCTCTTCATCTTCCAGAAGGACCGGCGAGGCGAAGCAGGCGCGGGACCGATCCTGGGTGGTGGAGGCGGCGCACGATCCGATGGTGCTCCGGAGCGATTCGATGCTCTCTGTCACCAGCGGCTCGGCGGACAGGCCCCCGGGGATGGAAACGCCTGGACGCATGCTCCAGACCAGCTCACCCCGTGGCCGCAGGAGATAGAGATCGCTCTCGAAGAGAAGGCGGGGATAAGCGTCCAGCAGGTTCGTCAGTTGGGGCTCTCCCTGGCCCCAAGCGTTAGCCACCATCCGCGCCAGGTGCTCTTCACGGCCCCTGGTGCGCGTGAGCACGTCATCAACGTGGCCGGCCACCACCCGCGCCGTCGACGATAGCTGCGTACGCTGGGCCGTATCCTCCGTCTGATCGACCGCTGAGATGCCGAGGTGCACGAACACAGCGACGGCGGCAGCCACCGTCAGGCCGATGAGGAGGGTGATGCGGTGTTGCAAACTTATTCTGATCAACGATCCCGTCGCGACACCTCCTAGAGACCATCACAAAGGCCGCCGCAGGGGCCCCGACCGCGCCTTCGAGGCCAAGCATTGCTCCCTAGCTCAGATGCGCTCCCTCTGGAGTGACAGAGGCGACGCGCTGTCCGCGTCTAGACTAGATTTGCACGGGGCAGGACAGCGCGCCGAACCTCTGCGGGAGTCCTATGACGTGGGAAGCACCACTATATCCGCTGTCATGGTGGGCGCGTGGGTGAGGCAGATGAGTTTGTAGACGCCCGCCTGGGTGGCGTCAAACTTGAGATTGTACGTGCGTCCCCGGTTCATTTCGACATCTTCGACGACCGTTGAGCCGTCCGGGCCCTCAACCCGCACGGTGTGCGAGTTGCCGTTGAGGATGAAGGTGTGGAGGTCGATCGTGTCCCCCTGGAAGGCGGTCATGTTGCCCGGGCCCCAGATATAGGTCTCTACCCTCCAATCGCTGGGGTTATCCTCGTCAAAGCCCGGGGCCTTGTACCCGTAGCCAGCCGACAGGGTTGAGGGATCAACCTCCGGAACAGCCAGATTCTCCGTGTTTGTTGTGCCCTTGATCTCGAAGCCTGTCACCTCTATGAGTCGGTCCACGGGGTCTATGCTGGGTGCGCCGTCCAGAGCTTGGACCTCCGCTCGAAGAGCGTCCAGGTCTTCCTCCGAAGCTCCGCTCGTGCATCCCGCCGCGATAGCGAGCAGCGCCACCCCGGCGATCATCAGCATGAGGGGGACTAGCAACCGAGCGCGTTTCCGAATGAACATGTCTGGTACCTCCTAACGACCAGGCCTTCCTTCGTGCATTTGTGAAGTCTTTCACTACTATCATCACATCAGCGGCGTATGTTGTCTGTCAGGTAATACCTTGAATCCAGTGGGGTAGAACCCCATTTCGCCTGTACGGGTTTGCCCTACAGGGCCGCCTGAGCCCTGTTCGTGTTCAGCCCACGTGCTCCCCCAGGTTTTGCCCTACACATGCGGGAGTAATACAATTCTTGGCGGGTCGGCCCCTGCTAAAGGAGCGAATCCAAAGTGAGCCTGGTGTTGCGCTGATGGCAACGGAGCACTCCTCTGAGGTTGAAAGTACGGCGTTGGTCAGTAATGATCTTGCGCGAACCCTCAAGACGCTCGCTGCACCGCAGCGGCTGCAAATTGTAGGCCTGCTGGGCGATAGGCAACTGGGTGCCTCCGAACTGAGCGCCGCTCTTGGGTTGTCGCGTGCCCAGGTGGGCCGTCACCTACGGGCCCTACTGAAAACGGGACTGGTCGTGGCCAGTGACGGGTCGCCGCGCAAAAGAGGGGAAAGGTATCGTCTCGAGCCCAGGGCGGTCGAGTCGCTCAACTCCAGCTATTTTGGCCTAGTGGGTCACCCCGCGTTGCCGATGCACGCTGGCCATCCCAGGCCGGACAGTCGGCAAGAGGGCGAAGAGCTGACTCTCGCGATCACCCCGCCCCCAGAAGCCTGCCAGACCTGTCGCTATTCCTATTACGTGTATGATCTGGTGGCCAACCTGGAGCGGCAGCTAGAGGACTCTCGCCAGTATCAGGCTCAGCTCAGGCACATGTCCTCGTCGGTCCTCACGGCTCAAGAAGAGGAGCGGAAGCGCATCGCCCGGGAGCTGCACGACGACACGGCCCAGGCGTTGACCTCTATGTTGGTGCGCCTGCGGCTGCTGGACCGGGCGCTCGCAGATGATGAGGCAAAGAGTAACCTGGGCGAGTTGCGCGATTTGGCCGCGTCCACCCTAGAGGGGGTGAGGCGAATGGCGTTGGATCTGCGGCCCAGTGCCCTGGACGACCTTGGGCTGGTGCCGGCCCTTAAGTGGTACACGGAGAACCTTGCCCAGAGCCAGAGTATCGAAGTTCGCTTCCTAGCCAATGGCCTCAAGCGCCGTCTGCCCCCGGAGCTGGAGCTGGTCCTCTACCGAGTGGCGCAGGAAGCACTGACAAACGTCGCTAAGCACGCCCGTGCCAGCCGGGTCACCGTTGAGCTGGAACGCGACGGCCTGTGGGTGCGACTGGCGGTAGAGGACGACGGCATCGGCTTCAACGTCGAAAAGGCCATGACCTCCAAGGAGCGCGGCCTGGGCCTCTTCGGCATGCAGGAACGTCTGGCGCTGGTAGGAGGCAAATTCCACGTCGAGTCTCAGCCTCGCAAGGGTACCAAGCTGATCGCTGAGGTGCCCCTGCGCCACCCTCCTCCTACCATCGGTGGTTGATGCATTGTCGGAGGTGACGAAGATTCGCGTGCTCCTGGCGGATGACCATGGAGTTCTTCGGGCTGGACTCCGCGCCCTCATTAACGCCGAGCCGGATATGGAGGTGGTTGGTGAGGCCGCCAATGGCCGCGAGGCACTAGAACAGGCGCGCGAGCTTGGGCCAGATGCCATCGTCATGGACATCTCGATGCCCGTAATGGGCGGCTTGGAAGCCACCCGCCTGATTCGACAGGAAGGGCTGGACTGCCAAATCATCATGCTCACCGTTCACGCTGAGGAGGAGTATCTGTTTGAAACCCTCCAAGCTGGCGGTTCCGGATACGTCCTCAAGAGCGCTGCCGACACGGACCTAATGGAAGCGATTCGCAAGGCCTATCGGGGAGAGGTTTTCCTTTATCCCTCCGCCGTCAAGAAGCTCCTCGGCGAATACCTGAAGGCGACCTCGGCCAGCGATCAGGCGGGTCGCGA
>CAJXNA010000227.1 GCA_913056415.1 uncultured Chloroflexota bacterium
AGTAGGCGTGGTTGGCCAGCAGGGCGCCCGCGTAGACCGCGGCGATGCTGACCAGGAGCGTCAGCGAGCTCACGATTATGGAGACCCGGCGCAGGCCCGCTGCCTCGGTCGAGTCGCTTCGCATCTCCTCCAGAAGCCGCAGCTGTTTGGGCCCGATGACGAAAGTGTGTAGGGCGGTGAGGATGACCATCAGCCCCACCAGCACCATCTTCGTGGAGAATATCTGGAAGTAGCGGTATTCGGTACTCCATAGGCTGAAGTCGGCCTCGGATCCCTCCTGGAACAGGTTGGATACGCCGCTCAGGACGATGACCGCCATCGCGCCCCAGGCCAGCCAGCCGAACCGGGTCACGATAACCCTCATCACCCGCAGGCGCACCTCGGGGTCCTCGATGACCCGCACGGCTGGGACCGTCACCAGAAACATAAAGAACTGCGGTCCTAACCAGACCGTCACCGCAACGATGTGGATCCAGGGCGTTATCGCTTCGCTCATCTGTACCTCTCTAGAGGATCGGTTTGATCGAAATCGCCTGATCGCGCTCCGGGCCCACGGACACTAGGTGCACCGGCGCGTCCAGGAGCTCTTCGATACGCCGTACGTAGGCGCGGGCGTTCTCCGGTAAGTCCTTGAAACGTCGCGTGGCTGACGTGTCCTGCTGCCAGCCGGCCAGCTCCTCGTAGATGGGCGTGGCCCGAGCCAGCATTCCCCGGCTGGCGGGCAGAGAGTCGGTCCGCTCTCCCTCCAGCTGGTACTCGGTGCACACCTTGATCGTGGGCAGCGGGTCCAGCACGTCCAGCCGGGTCAGGGCGATGGCGGTCACCCCGTTGAGGCGGGCCGTGTAGCGCGCGGCCACCGCGTCGAACCAGCCGCAGCGGCGTGGCCGGCCGGTGGTAGCGCCGTACTCCGGGCGCGGCCCCCCTTCCCGCAGCAGCGTGCCCGTCTCGTCCGTCAGCTCGGTAGGCATCGGCCCCGCGCCCACGCGTGTGCTGTACGCCTTGTACACCCCCAGGACGCTATCGATCTTCGTTGGCCCGATCCCTATGCCTATACCCGCTCCCCCCGCCAGCGATGACGGCACCGAGGAGGTGACATACTCGTAGGTGCCGGCGTCCAGGTCCAGCAGCGACCCCTGTGCTCCCTCGAGCAGCACCGTATCGCCGCGGCCCATCGCCTCCTGCACCAGCGCCGCCGTATCCGTCACGAACGGCGCCAGCCGCGAGCCGTAATCGGCGTATTCGGCGTGCACCCGCTCCGTGGACAGAGGCTCGGCTCCGTACAGCTTCTCCAGCGTGGCGTTCTTGTAGGGCACCAGGAAAGAGAGCAGCTCAAGCAGAGATTCCTTGTCCATGAGATCGGCAACCCGTACGCCGGCGCGGCCCACCTTGTCCACGAAAGCCGGCCCCACACCGCGGCCCGTGGTCTCGATCGCCGCCTTTCCCCGTAGCTCTTCGTCCATCCGCTCGATGATCGGGTGCCAGGGCATCAGCACCTGGGCGCGATCGCTAAGGAACAGCCGGCCCTGGACGGAGACGCCACGCGACTGGAGCTCCTCGATCTCCGCCAGCAGCACCGGCGGGTCGATGACCAGGCCATTGCCGATGACGCAGACCTTGTCAGGGTAGAAGATCCCCGCCGGCACCAGGTGGAGCTTGAACTCGCCCAGCTCATTGACCACGGTGTGACCGGCGTTGTTGCCGGCTGAGTACCGGGCCACTACCTGGGCCTTCTGCGCCAGCAGGTCTACGACCCTGCCTTTCCCCTCATCCCCCCACTGACCGCCCACCACTACGATAACTGGCATAAAATAATCCGCCTCTGGCGGACTCCTTTCCTCACCCGTCAGTCCGCAGGGGAGTATAGGGGCCGCAGCGCGGCCGGTCAAGAGGCTGTGTCCGTTTGGTACGTTGGCGACGCGAGGCCGTATCCACGGTCAACCCAGCGTGAGTTCGGGGAAGTAGGTGGCGTAGTACCCTCTGTCTCTCGTCAGCAGTTGATCGGCTTGCACCAGGGCATGTGCTCCGATGATGAAGTCAGCGACCACATGCTGTCGAGGCTGGACGCTCGCTCCGCACTTGTCACAGCGGAGGTCCTGCGTGGCTCCACACTGGGGACAGGCCAGCGCGGGCCGTCGTCGGATGTACTCGCTCCAGGCTCTACCAGCCCGATACAGAGCCTCCGCGTTCGAGGACTCCAGCCGAAGGCCGGTATCAGCGCGGAAGCGGTCGAGCTTCTCCTGCTGCGGGAAGTGGACGGCCAGCTCGGCGTACACTGGGTCGCTGATGACGACGGCGCCCGCCCGCACGGCTTCGGCCAGGGCGCTCTCGGACTCATCGCCATGAGGAGTGTCGGGGATGAGGACGTCGAGCAGGATGTTCGTGTCGACAGCCGTGATCATGTACCGCGTCCGCCTCGGGCGGACTCGACAAGCTCGTCGGGGTCGCGGCCGGCCAGGCCTTTGAGGTAGCCGCGGTACTTCTTGAAGGGAGAGGCGGGTACCCGCTTCTGTACCCGGAAGCCGGAGCGGTCCTCGACGAACTCGATCTCGTCGCCGGGCCGGAGACCCAGGCGTTCGCGCACGTCCTTGGGGATGGTGACCTGGCCCTTGGTGGTGATCTTCGTCTTCGCCATGGTGCGCCCTTCAGGGGTAAGGATTAGCGTTCATACTCTATTGTAAGGAATATGCTTTCAGGACGCAAGGTGAAGTCGTGGGTGTGACCCTCGACATAGGGGACGCATGGGCCGTGATAGTTGCTCTGTCTCTGGTTGCCGACGGGGTGGATCTGGCAGACAGGGAAGGGATGGCCTGGGAGCGAGCGGTAGAGGAGACGGACGAATTGCTGGTGGCGGCGGGTCAAGCCTGCCGGAAGGGACGGCAGTGGATCAGTCCAAATCTGGCGGTTCGCCGGAGATCTTACTGTTTCAGGCTCGCCGCGAAAGTCGTATCATGCTCAACGCCCCGCAGCCTTCGAATGCGGACTTAATTTGGGCCATGCGAGAGACACCACGTGCAGACATCAACAGCCTGCTGGAGAGCTTGCTCTCCCATATGCGACACATCTTCAAAGAGAAATTTGTCGGCTTGTACCTGTACGGGTCGCTGACGACGGGCGACTTCGACCCTGAGAGCAGTGACATCGATCTGCTGGCGGCCACCTCATCCGATGTCAGCGACACGGAGTTCGACGCCCTGCGCGCTATGCACCTGGACTTCGCGCGCGACAATCCTGGCTGGGAAGACCGCGTCGAGGTCGCTTACCTGTCGCTGGCGGCGCTAACAACGTTCCGGTCCGAGAGGAGTCCGATCGCCGTCATCAGCCCTGGCGAGCCGTTCCACATGACGGAGGCAGGAAAGGAATGGCTGATGAACTGGTACGTCGTGCGCGAGAAGGGCGTCGCACTGTTCGGCCCCCCAGCGAAAGCGCTCATCGCCCCGATCAGCCGAGATGAGTTCGCAGGGTGCGTCCGGGACTACGCCGTAGAGTTGGCTGATCGGATGAAGGGCGTGCCGGATCGGAAGGGCCAGGCGTACGCGATCTTGGCGATGTGCAGGGCGCTGCATGTGCACAGGATCGGCGAGCAGGCGTCCAAGAGGCAGGCCGCGCTATGGGCGCAGGAGGAGTTGCCGCAGTGGGCGGACCTGATTCAGAGTGCGGTGGCCTGGCGGGAGGC